>JBBSSF010000371.1:0-4222 GCA_038242345.1 Hyphomicrobiales bacterium | reverse complement strand
TCGGGGGCAGTCGCCCCCGAAATCACGCCGCTTCAGCCCGCAGCGGGGCCGCAAACAGCTCCGCCCGGGCCAGCGCGAAGCACTGGCCGATGCCGCTGAGCACCGGCCCGTCGCCGGCGCTGACGCCATGGGCGGCAAGCGCGCCGACGCTGGTGCGCGTCAGCCGCTCGTCGGGCCGGCTGACGCCCTCGGCGATCACCACCGGGGTGGCCGGATCGAGCCCGGCGGCCATCAGGTTGCCGGCAAGCTCCGGCGCGTTGCGGCCGCCCATGTAGACGACGAGGGTGGTCACCGGGTCGGCAAGGCCCTGCCAGTCGAGATCCTTCGGCATCCGGCCATCGCGGGCATGCGCCGTGATGAAGCGCACCGAGCGGGCGAGATCCCGGTGGGTGAGGGACACGCCGAGGCGCGCGGCCAGCCCGAAGGCGGCGGAAATGCCGGGCACGACCTCCACCGGGATGCCGGCCTGTTCCAGCACGGCGATTTCCTCGCCGGCGCGGCCGAAGATCATGGGATCGCCGGATTTCAGCCGAACCACGCGCCGGCCCTGCTTGCCGAGCGTCACCATCAGCTCGTTGATGTCCTCCTGCTTGCAGGAGGCGCGGCCGCCGCGCTTGCCGACCAGCATGCGCCTGGCCTCGCGGCGAGCGAGTTCCAGCACATCATCGGACACCAGATCGTCATAGAGGATGACGTCGGCGGTCTGGAGCGCCCGCATGGCCTTCAGCGTCAGATAGTCGGCATCGCCGGGACCGGCGCCGACGATGGTGACATGGCCAGAGGCCGGGGTCTTCGGGGCCGGGGTCGCGACCTCGGCAAGGGTCGCCACCGAGGCATCCAGCGTCTCGGGGGCGCGGAAGGCGCGCTCGGCGAAGCGCTCCCAGAAGGCGCGACGCGCCGGGGCATCGGGCAGACGCCGGGCGATGGTCGACCGGATGCGGCCGGCCAGTTCCACGGCGGCGCCGATGCCGGCCGGCAGCAGCGCCTCGATGCGGCGGCGGATGGTCTGGGCCAGCACCGGGGCGGCGCCGGTGGTGGAAATGCCGATCACCAGCGGCGAGCGGTTGACGATCGAGCCGAACTGCACGGTGCAGAAATCCGGCCGGTCGACGATGTTGCACGGCGCCCCCGCAGCCTTCGCGGCGGTGAAGAAGGCGTGCGCCTCGGCCTCATCGGCGGCATCGCAAACGGCGAGCGCGGCGTCCGTCAGGTCGGCCGGGGTCCACGCGCGGCGGTGCAGGACCACCGTGCCGGCGTCCGCCAGCGCGATGGCTTCCGGTGCGGGCGCGGGCGCGAAGAGGGCGACCCGGGCGCCGGCCGAGGCCAGCAGCTCCGCCTTCCACGCGGCGCCGGCGGAGCTGCCGGCGACCACGGCCGCGCGACAGTCCAGAGGGAGGAAGACCGGAAGGACCGACAGCGGCCGCATCCGGGACGGACCGGCCTCAGCCGGCTTTCTCGACACGATGTCCATCGCAGAGCCTTCCGATTTCCGCGCGGCAGGAGCCGCAGTTGGTTCCGGCCTTGAGGAGCTTGCCGACGGAGGCCACATCGGTGGCCGCGCCGGAGGTGATCGCGGCGAGAATGGTGTTCACGCCGACATCGAAGCAGGAGCAGACCGTGGCGCCCGGATCGGCGCCGGCCTCGCCGGAGCGGCCGGCGAGCAGCCGCAGACGGTGGGCGGCGGTGGTGGCGGGCTCGGCCAGCCGCTCCACCGCCCAGCCGCGCGAGACTTCCACCGGCTCGCGCGCCGCGAAGAAGGCGGCCACCAGCCGGTCGCCCGAGAAGGCGGCGAGCCGGAAGCGGCCGGCGGTGGTGTCGAGATAGGAGAGAACCTCCACATCCGGGCCGAGGCCGAGGGTCTCGCGGGCAAAGCCAACCCAGTCCGCGGGCGCTTCTTCACCGGCGAGTTCCAGCCGCCAGCCGCCCTTGGCCCGGGCGCGTGCGGCATAGAGGATCTCCGGGAAGGCCGGCTCGTCGCGGCAGACGGCGAAGCCGTACCAGGCCGGCGCCACGGCGGAGAGCTCCACCGGCGTGAACTTGGAGGCCGGCTGGCCCGACACCGGGTCCGTCACCGGGGCGACGACGGCATCCACCCGGGCAGACGGCGCGGTTTCCGAAGTCCAGTGCATGGGCACGAACACGGAGCCCGGCCGCTGGCGGTCGGTGACGAGGGCGCGGATGACGGCCGAGCCGAACGGGCTTTCCACCTTGACGAGGCTCGCCGGCGTGATGCCCAGACGGCGGGCGTCGGCGGGGGCGATCTCGGCGAAGGGTTCGGCAAAATGGGCCATCAGCCGGGGCGTCTTCGCGGTCCGGGTCATGGTGTGCCACTGGTCGCGGATGCGGCCGGTGTTGAGGGTCATCTGCGCCGGCGCCGGGGCGGCAAAGGGCGTGGCGATGAAGCGGCCGCGCCGGTCGGGGGTGAAGAAGCGGCCGTCGGCAAAGAAGCGCCGGTCTTGCGCATCGGGCGCGCGCTCGGCCTCCGAGCGGACCGGCCACTGCACCGGGGCGAGGTCCTCGAACTCCGCGTCGGAAATGCCGGCGACGCCGGAGAGGTCGAAGTCGCGGCTGCCCTCATTCTCGAAGGCCGAAAGCGCCGCATGTTCGCGGAAGATGTCGGCGGGGCTCCGATAGGGGAAGGCATCGCCGAAGCCGAGGCGGCGGGCGACTTCGGTCACGATCAGCCAGTCGGGCTTTGCCACCCCGGGGAGCGGCAGGAAGGCACGCTGGCGCGAGATGCGGCGCTCGGAATTGGTGACGGTGCCGTCCTTCTCGCCCCAGGCGGCGGCCGGCAGCAGCACATGGGCAAGCGCGGCGGTGTCGGTGCGGGCCGTGACGTCGGAGACGACCACGAACGGGCACGCCTTCAGCGCCGCGCGCACGCCATCGGCATCGGGCATGGAGACCACCGGATTGGTGCCCATGATCCAGATCGCCTTCACGCGCCCGTCGCCGACGGCGCGCATGAGGTCGACGGCCTTGAGGCCGGGGAAGCGGGCAAGCGCCGGGGCGTTCCAGAAGCGGGCGACGCGGTCGCGGTCGGCGTCGGAAAAGTCCATGTGGGCGGCGAGCTGGTTGGCGAGCCCGCCGACCTCGCGCCCGCCCATGGCGTTGGGCTGGCCGGTGACCGAGAACGGCCCCATGCCCTCCCGGCCGATGCGGCCGGTGAACAGATGGCAATTGGTGATGGCGTTCACCTTGTCGGTGCCCTGACCCGACTGGTTCACCCCTTGCGAATAGACGGTGACGACCTTCCCGGTGCCCGCCCACAGGCGATAGAAGGCGGCGACGTCCTCGGCCGACAGCCCGGTGGCAGCCGCCACTTCGCCGACCGACAGGCGCGCCGCCGCAAGCGCTGCGGTCGCGCCCTCGGTGTGGTCGGTCACGAAGGCGTCGTCGATGTGGCCGGTGTCGGAAAGGAAGGTCAGCAGGCCGTTGAAGAGGGCGACATCGGTGTTCGGCGCAACCGCCAGGAACATCTCGGCGCCTTCGGCGGTGACGGTCCGGCGCGGGTCGATGACGACGAGCTTCATCTCCGGCCGGGCGGCCTTGGCCGCAATCAGGCGCTGATAGAGCACCGGATGGCACCAGGCGAGATTGGAGCCGACGAGGACCACGAGGTCCGCCGTCTCCAGATCGCGGTAGCTGCCGGGCACCGTATCGGCCCCGAAGGCGCGACGGTGGCCGGCGACCGAGGACGCCATGCACAGGCGAGAATTGGTGTCGATGTTGCCGGAGCCGATGAAGCCCTTCATCAGCTTGTTGGCGACATAATAATCCTCGGTCAGAAGCTGGCCGGAGACATAGAAGGCGACCGAGTCCGGGCCATGAGCTTCAATGGTCGCGGCAAAGCGCCGGGCGACCAGATCAAGGGCCGTGGTCCAGCTTGCCGGCCGGCCGTCGACCACGGGGCCGAGCAGGCGATCGTCCATGGCCAGCGTCTCGCCGAGCGCCGAGCCCTTGGAGCACAGCCGGCCATAGCTCGCCGGATGATCGGCATCGCCCCTGATCGTCACCTGGCCATCCCCGGCCACACCGGCGCGCACGCCGCAGCCGACGCCGCAATAGGGGCAGGTTGTGCGCGTTTCGGTCATCGGTCGGTCTCCCGGGAACATGTCGGGCTGCCGCCCGAACCCGATTTGTTTTCCTGGCCTCAGTCGCCGGCGGGCCCATCCGGGCCCTTGGGCTTTCGCTCCGCTTGGCGTTCCGGCCGGCAAGGGCC
>JBBSSF010000370.1:0-4224 GCA_038242345.1 Hyphomicrobiales bacterium | reverse complement strand
GGACGAGGACCGCTACATGGTCCGCCGCTGGAACGAGTTCATCGCGGCCTGACCGACCGGTCGCTGCCTGCCGGGTTTTCGCCCGGCGGGCGCTCCCTCTGCGTCCGTCCCGGCCCGCCGGGGCGGGCGGCCTGTCGCCGCCTGACCGCTCACCGGATTTCCAAGGACCGGGCATGACCCTTTCCCGTTTCGCGCCCTACCTTCAGGTAACGCCGCTTACCGTGATCCTCACGCTCTTCCTGGTGATCCCCATTCTGGTGATCCTCATGGTGAGCTTCTGGGATTATGACTCGGTCCAGATCTATCCGGACTTCATTCTCCTCAATTATGAGGAGGTGCTGACGTCGCCGGTCACGTGGAAAATCTATCTCAACACGTTCAAATATACGGCGATCGTGTGGGCGCTGACGGTCGGCATCGGCTTCTGGGTGGCCTATTTCCTCGCCTTCCATGTCCGCTCCACCACCATGCAGATGGTGCTGTTCCTGATCTGCACCATTCCGTTCCTGACGTCGAACATCATCCGCATGATCTCGTGGATCCCGTTCCTCGGGCGCAATGGTCTCGTCAATCAGGGCCTGATTTCCATGGGGCTGATCGACCAGCCGCTGGAATTTCTGCTCTATTCGGACTTTGCCGTCATTCTGGCGATGGTCCACCTTTACACGCTGTTCATGGTGACGCCGATCTTCAATACGCTGATGCGCATTGACCGCTCGCTGGTGGAAGCGGCGCGGGACAATGGCGCCAGCGCCTTCCAGATCCTCACCAACGTCATCATCCCGCTGTCGAAGCCCGGCATCGCCATCGGCTCGATCTTTGTCGTCACCCTGGTGATGTCGGATTTCGTCACCGTCGGCGTGATGTCCGGCGGTCAGAGCGCCTCGGTCGGCCTCGTCATCAAGAATGCCATGTCGCTGCTGCAATATCCGGCCGCGGCGGCCAACGCGATCGTGCTCCTGATCGTCGTGCTCATCATGATCGGCGCCATCCTGCGCGTCGTGAACATCCGCAACGAACTCTGACCGGCGAGGAAGTCCCATGCAATCGGAACGTCGCGGCTGGTCCTTCTATATCCTTGCCGCCTTCTTCTGCCTGTTCGTGCTGTTCCTCTACGGCCCGATGTCGACCATCGTCATCCTGTCCTTCCAGGGTCCGTCGGGTGGCCTGACCTTCCCGATGAACGGGGTGTCGCTGCACTGGTTCAAGAACCTGTTCGAGAAGCAGGCGGTGGGCGATTTCGGCGGCTCCATGAGCCGGTCGCTGGTCCTCGGCCTGATGGTGATGCTGGCGACGGTGCTGGTGTCGCTGCTTGCCGGTCTGGCCTTCCGGCGCCGCTTCGTCGGCTCCAGCTTTCTGTTCTATCTGACGATCGCCAGCCTGATCGTCCCGTCGATCCTGATTTCGCTTGGCATCGGCCTGATGTTCCAGGTAGCCGGCCTCAGGACCGCGTGGTATTCGTCCGGCTTCGGCGCCCATCTGACCTGGACGCTGCCCTTCGGCCTGCTCATCATGTTTGCCATCTTCAACCGCTTCAACCCGTCCTATGAGGAAGCGGCGCGGGATCTGGGGGCGACGCCGTGGCAGACCTTCTCTCAAGTTGTGCTGCCGCTGATCCTGCCGAGCCTCATCGGTGTCGGCCTGTTCGGCCTGACGCTCTCCTATGACGAGTTCGCCCGCACCCTGATGACCGCCGGCACCTTCAACACCCTGCCGCTGGAAATCTACGGCATGACGACCAATGTGACGACGCCGGTGCTCTATGCGCTGGGCACCGTCACCACGCTGGTCTCGATGCTGGCGATCCTTCTGTCCCTCGGCGCGATCGCGCTGCTGCGCGCCCGCGGCCGGCGGCGGTCGGCCTGACGGATCGCGGGAGAGCCTCCATGCACATCCGGGTCATCAACCCGAACACGACTGCCACCATGACGGCCAAGATCGGCGCGGCGGCAAAGGCCGTCGCCGGGCCCGGCACGGAGATCCTGGCGGTGAACCCCGCGATGGGGCCGGCCTCCATCGAGGGCTATTATGACGAGGCCCTCTCGATCCCGGGCCTGCTCATGGAGGCGGCGCGGGCCGAGCGGGACGGGGCCGATGGCATCGTCATTGCCTGCTTCGATGATGTCGGGCTGGATGCGGTGCGCTCCCTCGTCTCGATCCCCGTCGTCGGCCTGTGCGAGTCCGCCTTGACGCTGGCTGCCCGGCTCGGGCCGACGATCTCCGTCATCACCACGCTGGACCGCTCTGTCCCGGCGCTGCGGGAACTCTGCCGCCGCTATGGCCAGGGCGAGCACGCCCGGGTGCATGCCTCCGGGGTCGCGGTGCTGGAGCTGGAGGAGGCGGGGGGCACGGCGCGGGCCCGGCTGGAGACGGTCATCACCCATGTCCTGCGCCTCGACCGGCCGGACAGTCTGGTGCTCGGCTGCGCCGGCATGGCGGATCTCGCCCGCGACCTCTCGCGCAGTTTCGGCCTGCCGGTGGTGGACGGGGTCAGCGCGGCGGTGAAGCTGGTGGAGTCCCTCGTCTCCCTCGGTCTCTCCACCTCCAAGTCCGGGGCCTATGCCCGGCCGGCGGACAAGGTCTATCGGGGCGCGCTGGCGGAGTTTGCCCCGGGCGAGCTGACGGGCGGGGTGGTGGTGGAGTAAGGGCGGCGGAGAGGCCGGAAGGGCATGGTCGGCGAGGGGAAAATGCATTAGGGAATCCCCATGACCGCGCCCGCCGATACCCTCAGAATCGCCCTTGCCCAGCTCAATCCGACCGTCGGCAATGTCGACGGCAACCTCGCGCGTGCCCGCACGGCCCGGGCCGAGGCGGCGGCGGACGGGGCGGATCTCGTCCTTTATCCCGAGCTGTTTCTCGCCGGCTATCCCACCGAGGATCTGGTGCTGAAGCCCGCCTTCCAGGAGGCGTGCCGCGCCGCCCTGGACGCGCTTGCCGCCGATACCGCCGATGGCGGCCCGGCGGTGCTGATCGGCCTGCCCTGGGCCGAGGACGGCAAGCTCTACAACGCCTTCGCCCTGCTGGAGCGCGGCCGCATCGCGGCGGTGCGCTTCAAGGTCGACCTGCCGAATTATGGTCCCTTCGACGAGAAGCGGGTGTTTGTGCCCGGCCCCATGCCCGGGCCGATCCCGGTGCGCGGCGTGCGCATCGGCATTCCCATCTGCGAGGACATCTGGGGGCCGGATGTCGTCGAGTGCCTGGCCGAGACCGGTGGCGAATTCCTGCTGGTGCCCAACGGCTCGCCCTATGAGCGCGACAAGACCCTGACGCGCTTCAATGTGGCGGCCGCCCGGGTGACGGAAAGTGGCCTGCCGCTGGTCTATCTCAATCAGGTCTGCGGTCAGGACGAGCTTGTCTTCGAGGGCGCGTCCTTCGTGCTCAATGCCGACTGTTCGCTGGCCGCCCAGCTGCCGGCCTTCGAGGAGGCGGTAACGACGCTGACCTTCCGGCGTACCGGCACCGGCTGGGTGATCGATCCCGGCCCGATGGCGACACTGCCGGAGGGGGACGAGGCCGACTATCGCGCCTGCCTTCTGGGGCTCCGGGATTATGTGACCAAGAACCGCTTCCCCGGCGTGGTGCTGGGGCTCTCCGGCGGCATCGATTCCGCGATCTGCGCTGCCCTGGCCGTGGATGCGCTGGGCGCCGACAAGGTCCACGCGGTGATGCTGCCCTTCCGCTACACCTCCGGCGACAGCCTTGAGGATGCGGCCGAGGTCGCCCGTCTGCTCGGCATCCGCTACGACATCGTGGCGATCGCGCCGGCGGTGGACGGGGTGACGGAGGCGCTGGCGGGGCTGTTTGCCGGCCGGGCTCCTGATGTCACCGAGGAAAATCTGCAGAGCCGGCTGCGCGGCACCATCCTGATGGCGATCTCCAACAAGTTCGGCCCGATGGTGGTGACCACCGGCAACAAGTCGGAGATGTCTGTCGGCTATGCCACCCTTTATGGCGACATGAATGGCGGCTTCAACCCGATCAAGGACCTCTACAAGACCCAGGTGTTCCGCCTGTGCGGCCTGCGCAACCGCTGGAAGCCGCCGGAGGCTCTGGGGCCGGAGGGTCTGGTGATGCCCGAGCGGGTCATCACCAAGCCGCCGACGGCGGAGCTGCGCGAGAACCAGACCGATCAGGATTCGCTGCCGCCCTATGAGCTGCTGGACGCCATCCTGGAGCGGCTGGTGGAACGCGAGATGCGGGTGGCCGACATCGTGGCCGAAGGCT
>JBBSSF010000369.1:0-4252 GCA_038242345.1 Hyphomicrobiales bacterium | reverse complement strand
TCCTGCTCTGCGGTCTCAGTGCCGCGGCCGGGGCGGCGCTCGATGCTGCCCTCGTCGCCGGCGCCGGGGCTGCAGGCCAGACTTTCCTGGTGGAGGGCACCGCCGCGGTGTTCTTCTGCTGGCTCGTCCATCTGGAGGTCGAGCGGCTGGACAGCGCCGAGAGCCGGGTGCTGCGCAAGATGCGCGCCGATGTTGCCCGGCGTGGCCTGATGGCCGGCAACGCCGAATTCGTCGCCCGCATGGACATGCGCGGTCGCATCCTCGACATCAGCCCGTCCTATCTCGCCCGGATGGGCTATGCGCGCGACGAGGTCCGCGGGCGCAGCCTGTCGGACCTCAGGGCCGACGGTCAGGACGAGGATGTGGCGGGCCTTGTGGCGCAGCTTCAGGACAACGGGGCGGTGTCCTATGAGGTCTCCCACCGCACCGGGGCCGGCGAGAGCGTCCCTTTCGACGTGACCGCGATCTCGGCAGAATCCGGCGGCTGCTTCTATACCTTCCTGCGCGACATCTCCGAGCGCCGCCGGGCCGAACAGGCGATCGCGGAGAAGAGCGAAGCCCTCCGGGACGCCCTGGAAAAGACGATCGCCGCGCTGTCCACCACTCTGGGAGCCCATTCGCTGGTCTCCGGCGATCAGGTCTGGCGCATCCGCGAGCTGGTCGAGCGCCTCGGCCAGGCCTGCGGCCTCGATGCCCAGCACCTGGAAGGGCTGGGTCTGGCGGCCATGGTGCACGATATCGGCGAGATCGCCACGCCGGTGGAGATCCTCAACCGGCCGCGCCGGCTGAACGATGACGAGATGGAACTGGTGCGCGCCCACTGCGAGGCAGGCTACAATATCCTGAAGGACATCCGCTTTCCCTGGCCGATCGCCGAGATCATCTGGCAGCATCATGAGAATTATGACGGATCGGGCTATCCCCGCGGGCTGGCAGGCCCGGCGATCCTGCCGGAAGCCCGCATCATCCGCGTGGCCGACAGCGTGATGGCGATGCTGTCCCATCGTCCCTTCCGGCGCGCCTTCGACAGGGCCCATGTGATCGACGAGCTGCTGGCCGGCGCCGGCCGCCTCTATGATCCCGCGGTGGTGGAACAGGCCGTCATCCTGATGCGCGAGGACCAGACGGTGACCGGGAATTCCCTTCCGCCCGCCGGATCGGGGAGAGCTGGATGACACGCTCCTTCGGCAGGCGGGAAACGCCGCTTCTGGCCACCGTCATGAGCCGGGAGGTGGTCTCGGTTCCGCTCTCGGCCACCCTCGGCGATGCCGCCAGCCGCATGGAGCAGCTTCACATCGGCTCCGTCCTCGTCCTGGACGGGGAGCGCCCGGCCGGCATCCTGACGGAACATGACATCACCCGCGCCCTGGGCGATGGCCGTCCGGTCACCGACGGCGTTGCAACCGTCATGACCGGGGAGATTCTCTCGCTCCCCGAGACCACCCCGGTGCATGCGGCCTTCCGCACCCTCATCGGCCACAACATCCGCCATCTGCTGGTGACCGATGACACCGGGCGGATGGCCGGCGTCGTCAGCGATACCGACCTGCGCTTCACCGACGGCCTCGATCTGGTGTCGGATCCGGTGACCGTCGGCCGGGTGATGGACCGGGATCCGCTCTGTCTGACGCAGACCGACACCGTGCGCACCGCTGCCCGGGCGATGCGGGTCGACAGCAGCCGGCATGTCCTCGTCGTCGATGCGGCGGGGGCGGTGTGCGGGGTCGTCTCCGAGCGCGACATGGTGCGGCTGTTCCGCGAGGGCCAGTTCGAGGCGCCGCTGCACGAGATCATGAGCCGGCCGCTGCTGACGATTGCCGAGAGCGCCGATCTGGTGGAAGCCGCGACGCTGATGCGCGCGCACCATGTGCGCATGCTGGTGGCTCTCGGTCCCGGTGGGCGGCTTGCGGGGATCCTGCACGAGAAGCATCTCGTGCGCCGGATCGAGGATGCCTATGTCGGCCTGCTCCAGCAGATCGTGGCCGATCAGGCGCGGGCGCTGGAGCAGATGGGGATCAGCGGGCTGGTGGAGGATCTTCCCCAGGGGCTGGCCTTCAAGGATCAGGATCTCGTCTACCGGTCGGTGAATGCCGCCTTTGCGGCCGAGCTGGGCCTGCCGCGGGAGGCGATCATCGGCCGCCGCGATGCGGACCTGCTGCCGCCCGCCCAGGCGGCGGCCGAGGCGCAGGCCGATGCCCGGACGCTGGCCGGCGGCGGCATCTCGGTGGTGGAGGAACCGGTCGAGCGGGCCGGGGCCACCGTCTGGTACCGGGTGACGCGCCGGCCGATCCGCGGCGGCGATGTGTCCGGCCTTCTGGTGCTGCGCGACGACATCACCGCGATGCGCGCCGCCACCGAGGCCCTGCGCCGCCATGGCTAGGCGCTGGCGGCCCTCAACCGCGCCGACCGGGCGATCGTCCAGGCCAGCGACGAGCAGACGATGCTCCAGACCGTGTGCGATGCCATCACCCACGAGGATGAATATCCGCTGTGCTGGATCGGCTGGGCCGAGGCGGATGCGGCGGGCAGCGTGCGGGTGGGCGCCACCGCCGGTCTCGAACGCCATTATGCCGACGGCCTCGAAATCACCTGGCGGGAAGGTCCCCGGGGCAACGGGCCGACGGGGCTGGCGATCCGCGAGCAGCGCTCGGTGGTGAACAACCATGCCTCGGCGTCCGAGCAGTTCCGGGCCTGGCGGGAGCGGGCGTGCGCCTTCGGGCTCGGGGCGTCGCTCGCCATTCCCCTGATCGGGCGCGAGGGCGTGCTGGGCGCACTTGCGGTCTACAGCCGGTCGCCGGAAGGGTTCGGTCCGGACGAGGTCGATCTCTTCGAGGAATTTGCCCGCAATCTGGTCTTCGGCATCGAGTCCCGGCGCACCCGGGCAGCCTATGAGGCATCCGCGGCGGCGCTCGCCCGGCAGGAGGCGACGCTGCGCAAGGCGCTGACCGATGCGCTGGCCGCCATGGCCGGCATGCTGGAGCAGCGCGATCCCTATACGGCCGGCCATCAGAAGCATGTGGCGTCGCTGGCGGTCGCCATCGGCCGGGAGATGGGGCTGTCGCCCGACCGGCTGGAAGCCCTCAATCTGGCGGCGATCGTGCACGACATCGGCAAGATCGAGGTGCCGGTCGAGATCCTGACCAAGCCGGCGCGGCTCAGCCGGGCCGAATTCGCCCTCATCAAGCATCATCCGGAAGTCGGCTACAATCTGCTGCGCCGGATCGACTTTCCCTGGCCGATCGCCGACATCATCCGCCAGCATCATGAATATCTCGATGGCTCGGGCTATCCCCATGGCCTCAAGGGCGACGAGATCCTGCCCGAGGCGCGCATCCTGACGGTGGCCGACATCGTGGAATCGATCTCCTCGGACCGGCCCTATCGTCCGGCCCTCGGCATCGATGCGGCGATTGCCGAAATCACCCGGCTGCGCGGCATCCGTCTCGATCCGCCGGTGGTGGATGCCTGCCTCGCCCTGCTGGCGCGGGGGGACTTCCAGCCGAACCAGATGGGCGACTGAGGGACGGCGGCGACTGGCTTGCCAGGGAGCGGGGCGCCTGCTCATGCCAAAGATCCTTGAAAAGGACTCTTTGGTATTCCGGTTCAGATTTCTCATGCCATTGAGGTATATGAGAAATCTGATGTTCTTCAGGCGCGCGGTGCGGTCAGCACTTCGTGCGCCTGGTATCAGATGGCGGTCGGTCTCGCGGCGCATGAGGAGGCAGTCCCGATGAAGCTCGCCCTGTTCCAGGGGCCTCCGGCCGATGGTGACGTGGCGGCGGCGCTCACCCGGGCGCGTCAGCTGCTGGAGGGCGCGGCGGTGCTCGGGGCGGAGGTGCTGGTGCTGCCGGAACTCTGGCTGCCCGGCTACAACCGGCCGGATCTGCATCCCCGTCTCGCCGAGGAGCAGGGCGGTGCGTGGCTCGGCGTCCTGTCGACGGCGGTGCGGGCGGCCGGGTGCGGCCTCGTGCTGGGCTGGGCCGAGTGCGCCGGCGGCGAGATCTTCAACGCCGCCACGGCCATCGGACCCGATGGCGTCGTCCGCGCCCATTATCGCAAGATCCAGCTCTATGGCGGGATGGAGCGCGCCGTGTTCACCCCCGGTCGTGCGCCGCCGCCGGTGTTCTCGCTAGCGGGCCGGCGGATCGGGCTTCTCATCTGCTACGACATCGAATTTCCCGAACACGCCCGCGATCTCGCCCGGCGCGGGGCGGAGATCCTGCTGGTGCCGACGGCCAATCCGGCCGGCTTC
>JBBSSF010000368.1:0-4265 GCA_038242345.1 Hyphomicrobiales bacterium | reverse complement strand
TGATGGCGGCGCCGACGGGAACGGCGAGCCTGCCGAGCACGGTCCGGGCGTTCTGCAGTTCGAACTGGAGGGAGCCGCCGGCCCAGTCATAATCCGCCGGCAGCCCGTCGCCGAGGCCGGAGGCGGCAAAGAGATGGGACAGCGCCGCGATCTCGGCACCGATGAAGACGGCCGTGTCGCCGGAGGCGACGAAGGGCAGCCGCGAGGCCTTGGCCTCGTCGGCCGTCTTGCCCATGGCCGGCAGCAGGCGCTGGTCGCGCAGCAGTTCCAGCCCGGTGGAGATGGCCTTCAGGATCTCGGTCGCCGATTCCCGCGGCGTGCGATAGACGGGATTGTCCGGCCCGGGTTTGGTCAGAAGGGCCGAATAGCCGGCCGTCGGATCATTCCAGGCGCCGTTGAGGTCGCTGGCGATGGCCTCGATATTGGCCGCGACCACGGTTGCCAGCCGGCAGCGGGCGGCAAAGTCCGGCGCGGCGGGATCGACCTTGTCGGAGAGCAGCAGCGCCTCGAGCGCCGGCAGCCCCTGCACGGCGACACTCTGGCCGGACAGATCCTCGGGGGTCAGGTCGGCATTGTCGGCCAGAAGCTGGGCCAGCTGGCGCCGCATGACATTGCGCGGATCCGGGAAATAGAACAGCCGCTCGATGCGGGTGTCGACGGCGGCCGGGCCGAAGCGCAGGAAGTCGATGCCGGCATAGGCGTCCACGGCAGTGCGGAAGGCCTCGGCCAGCGCCGCCCGGCTGTCCGCCGTCGGGCCGGAACAATAAGCGGCGGTGGCGATGTTGAGGGCTGCGGCCCGGGCGGCAAAGGCCGCATAGGCCGGGCGGATATAGCCGGAGACGGCGGCGGCCACCACGCGCAGGTCGCGCGCATCGGTTTCGGCCGTTGCGGCCGGGGTCTCCTGGGCCATCGCCTGCTGGCCGACACCGACCAGACCGAGAACGGCGGCCAGCGCCGCCGGACGGAACCAACGCATCACAATCCCTCAAGGAAGGCGATCAGGTCCGCGCGATCCCGCGCGTCCAGATCCTGATAGCGCATTCGGGCGGCTCTGGCTTCCCCGTCATGCCAGCGAATCGCGGCATCCGGGGTCTCTGCCCGGCCGTCGTGCAGGAAGCGCCGGGCCTCGGGCCGGGCGCGCGAGAGGCCGATCAGCGGCGCCGTGCGCCAGTCCTCGCCGTCGGCCTCGGCAAGCCCAGGCCCCATGTCATGCAGCAGCAGATCGGAATAGAGGGTCTGCGGCCGGCCATCCCTGCCGGCCAGCGCCGGGCGATGACAGGCCGCGCATCCCGTGACCGCAAAGAGCGCCGCACCGCGGGTGGCCGCATCCGGCACCCCCACCGAGGCCCGGGCGCCGGAGGCCGGCTCCAGCCCGGCGACATAGGAGACCAGCACCGCCACCAGCGGGTCGGACACCTCGACCGCCCCGGAGATCGCATCCCGCCCGGTGCGCGCGGCCCGGCAGGCGGGCTGGGCATCGGTGCAGTCGCCGGCCGGGTCCGGCCGGTCGGTGGTGGAGAGCCCGAGATCGAGGGCGAAGGCCCCGGTCGCCGCCGTCCGGATGTCGACCTCGTCGGCCCGCCAGCCGAACCGGCCGAGCCGGCCATCGGGCGTCAGGCCCGGCCGGCCGGAAATGCCATCGCCATCCCGGTCTTCCGGATCGGCATTGGCGAGAATCGCCGCCGGATCGACCTGCTCGATGCGCCCCCGGCCAAAAAGCGGCGGTGCCCGGCGCACGGAGAGCGCCGTCGCCGCATCGGGCGCGCCGGCCGACCAGTGGGCAGCGCTGACCGCAATCCGCTCCAGCCCGGGCCGCTCGGCATCGGGCGCGGCGGACAGGCTGATCCGGGCCTCCGGATCAAAGCCCGGCAGGGCGCGGGTCTGGATCTGGCGGCCATAGACCGGGTCGGCCGATCCGTCCGGCCGGGCGACACGCACCACCAGCCCCGGGCCGGAAAGCGCCCCGTCCGGCCGGACCCGCACGGCGGCGGCGCCACCGGAGCCGGAATGGCAGCCGGAACAGGAGCGCGCATTATAGAGTGGCCCCAGACCATCGGCCGATCTGGTCGAGGCGCCACCGGACACCCAGATGCGATCGAACACGGCCTTGCCGAGGGCAGCGTCGAGGCCATCGGCCGCCGCCGGCAGCGCGGCCATGGTCAGGACCGCGGCCAGGGCTGCGGCCGGGACGGGACGATGGCTGCGGAACGGAAGCGCCATTCTGATCCTCTCCTGCCAGGCATCCGGCGGGCTGACCGCACCGGGGCGCCCGGAAAAGACAAAAAGGCCGGACGGATCCGGCCTTTCCGTTCATGCGGAGGAAATCGGCGCTTTCCGGCTGCCGCCCCCGCCTTTTGCAGTCTTATACCAAGGATCCTTGAAAAGGACTCTTTGGTATTCCGATGCAGATTTCTCATGCCATTGGCGCTTATGAGAAATCTGCTGTTCTTCAGGCGCTAAGGTGCGGTCAGCACTTCGTGCGCCTGGTATTACTGGGCAACCGACGACGGGTTGTCGAGGCTGTCGGAACCTTCCACCTCGATCTTCAGGCCAAGCGCATTGACGAGGCCTTCGATCGCCCGGGTCTGGGCGACGAGCGCGTCCACCACGTCGGAAATGATCTTGTTGCCCTCCGGGTTGTTGGGCCCGATCATCTGGTCATAGGCCATCTTGCCCTGATCGGCGGTGTCCTTCATGACCTGCATCCTGGCCATGGTCGCGTCGAAGGCGCTGGCCACCCGGGTGGCGGCGTCCGGAGCCTTGGCCGTGGCATAGGCGGCAAGACCCGCCCCGCCCACCTTGCTGCCATCCAGACGGGTGTAGCTGCCCTCATAGATGGCTTTCATGCCCACCTCGTCATAATAATGCGAGTTGTGGGTGTTGTCGGAGAAGCAGTCATGCTCCTCCTCCGGATCATGCAGCATGAGGCCGAGCTTCATGCGCTCGCCGGCAAGCTCGCCATAGGAGAGCGAGCCGAGACCGGTCAGGATGGTGGAGAGGCCGCCGTCCGGGCCACTGGCCAGCAGCTCCTTGCGGGCGGCGCCATCGGCGGTCCAGTTGCCGACCATCTCGTCCAGATCCGAGACCAGCAGCGTCGTGGCCGCCTCCAGGAAGGCGCGGCGCCGGTCGCAATGGCCACCGGTGCAGGCGGTGAGGCTGTAATCGGTGGCCGGGCGCTTGCCGGCGCCAGGCCCGGTGCCGTTCAGATCCTGGCCCCACAGCAGGAATTCGATGGCATGATAGCCGGTGACCACATTGGTCTCGACTTCCTGGGCTTCCTGCAGCTTGTCGGCCAGAAGCTCCGGCGTGATCGTGGTGACGTCCAGCTCCTCGTCGCCGATCTTGATCCGGGTGTTGGCGATCACGTTGGCGGTGTAGAGCGGATTCTCGTCGGACTCCTCGCCATAGGACGAGGCGTCGACATAGTCGATCAGCCCCTCGTCCAGCGGCCAGGCATTCACCTTGCCTTCCCAGTCGTCGACGATCGGATTGCCGAAGCGGAAGCCCTCGGTCTGCTGATAGGGCACGCGGGCAGCCACCCAGGCGGCACGGGCAGCCGACAGCGTGTCTTCGCTCGGATCCTTCAGGAAGGCGGCGATCGCCGCCTGCATCGACTTTGCCGAGATCAGCGCGTCGTCATACATGGCATGGGCGATATCGGCATAGGCGGCAATGACCGCTTCGGCCGAGGGCGCGGCCGCCGCCCGGGCGCCGGCGGGAAGAGCCGCCAGCAGCGCCAGCGCCGAGGCGCCCCCAAGAAGTCCCCGCCGCGACAGCGTCACCGATCCGGACATCACCGTTCTCCTGATCCGAAAGCGCCCGGCGGGGGGCGCCACGCCAGTCGCGCACCCCGCCCCGTCCGGGGCAAAAATGAGGGGGCAGCCGCGGTCACCCGAAAGCGACCGCGGCCACCAACCGCCGGCTGAGCCGTCCCCTCGAAACCGGCGGAAGCCTGAAATTCAGAACATCAGAGACCAGCCCCGCCCCCGGCAGACGCCGGACACGGGTCATGCGCGGGTCCCCGGAGCGCCGTCAGTTCGACGGGCCGGCGTCGAAATCGACCTTGTCGACGATCTCGCTGGCAGCCTTGCGGTTGGCCGCGAGCTCGGCCAGCGGCAGCGGATCGGCCTTCAGCGGTCCCCAGGCAGCCACGACCGGCGAGATCGGCACGCCCGGCTTCACCGGATATTCGAAATTGGCGGTGGCATAGAGTTCCTGCGCCTTGTCGGTGGTCAGGAACTCGATCAGCTTGATGGCATCGGCCT
>JBBSSF010000367.1:0-4270 GCA_038242345.1 Hyphomicrobiales bacterium | reverse complement strand
GCTGCGGCAGACGGCCAGGGGCTTCCTCGATTTCTGCTACACCCCCGAACTGGCCATCGAGGCGACGCTCCAGCCCATCCGGCGCTTCGGCCTGGATGCGGCGATCCTGTTTTCCGACATCCTCGTGGTGCCCGATGCCCTTGGCCAGCCGGTTCGCTTCGTCGAGGGCGAGGGCCCGCGTCTCGATCCCATCGACCTTGCGGCCCTCGATCGTCTCGACGTGGAGGCCGTCGTCCCGCGGCTGGCGCCGGTCTATGAGACGGTCAAGGGGGTGAGGGCGGAGCTTTCCCCCGAGACCGCCTTCATCGGCTTCTGCGGGGCTCCCTGGACGGTCGCGACCTACATGATCGCCGGTCGCGGCACGCCGGCCCAGGCGCCGGCCCGCATGGCCACCTTCACCGACCCGGAGCGCTTCGCCCGCCTCATCGACATTCTGGTGGAGGCTTCCGCCCGGCACCTGATCGCCCAGATCGACGCCGGCGTGCAGGCGGTGCAGATCTTCGACAGCTGGGCCGGCACCCTTGACGATCTGGGCTTTGCCCGCTGGTCGATCGCTCCCATCCGCGCCATCGTGGACAGGGTGAAGGCGGCCCATCCGGGCGTGCCGGTCATCGGCTTTCCGCGCGGCGCCGGTGAGCGCGCCGTCGCCTTCATCGACGGCACCGGCGTCGATGCCGTCGGTCTCGACTGGGGCGCCGATCCCGGCACCATCCGCCGCTGCCAGGCAAAGGCGGCGGTGCAGGGCAATCTCGATCCGTTGCGCCTCATCGCCGGCGGCCCGGCGCTGGACGAGGGCATCGACCGCATGGTCGAGACCTTCTCCGGCGGGCCGTGGATCGCCAATCTCGGCCATGGCATCGAGCAGGTGACGCCGATCGCCCATGTGGAACGTCTGATCGAGCGCCTGCGCGGGCTGTGATACCAGGGGCGGCGGAAACGGAATTCCGTTCCGACCGTCCGCGGATCACAGCTCCTTGAGAAGGCCTGGAAATCTGCGCGTCGTCAGAGTTCCCGGTCCCACCGTTCCGGCTGCCTCAGTACGGAATCCGGCCCGCGGAGGACGTCTGCCAGCGGCGCGGCGGGCGGTCTCTCCGCAGGCGGCCCCTTTTCTTTTTTCCTGAAAGCGATGAAAGAATGCGGGGGCGCGGGTAGCCGGCCCTGACCCGCATGGCTCACGGATGCCCGCACGGGGCAGGGAAGGAAGACGCGGACATGGCCTATCTGTGGATCAAGGCGCTGCATGTGATGGCGATCATCACCTGGATGGCCGCGCTCTTCTATCTGCCGCGCCTGATGGTCTATCACGCGATGGTGCCGGCCGGGCCCGAGGGCGCCGAGCGCTCGGCCATGCTGAAGGTGATGGAGCGCCGGCTGCTGAAGGCGATCATGACGCCGTCCATGGTCGTCGCGTGGATCTCCGGCCTGTGGCTTGCCTATGATGGTGGCTGGTTCGCCGCGCCCTGGCTGCACGTGAAGCTGACCGCTGTCGTCCTCCTCTCGGCCATCCACGGGCTGCTTGCCGGCCATGTGCGGGCCTTTGCCGAGGACCGCAATACCCGGCCCCATGTCTATTTCCGGGTGCTGAACGAAGTGCCCACCGTGCTCATGATCCTGATCGTGCTGATGGTGATCCTGAAGCCCTGGTGATCGGGCCTCCTCTTGCGGGAGAGGCTTGTCCCCTCCCCCGCAGGATCTTTCTCCGCCCGGGCGCAGGAGTGCCGAGAAAAGCGCGCCGCCGGGCCGGCATTCGGAATCCTTTATTCAATAAGGCTGGCTGACTGACCAGTTCGACAACTGTCGAACAGGGAGCGTTGCCAGATCGCATCCGGTTTTTTCCGGAGCAGGGATAAAAGTCCGCAATCGGGGCTTGCCGTGCGGTCCGCGAACGGTTATGTAGCGGAAACTTCCTTCCCAAGAGGCAGATGGATTGACGGCACGGCTTTCCGCCACCGAGGTCGGCGGAACGTGAGGTTGGTCCGGAGATGGTTGATCGGTCGATCCCGTTTTCCGCAAATCTGCCCTTCCCGTCCTTTTGGTTGCGCGTGCGGACTGCCCAGCGGCAGGGCCCTGTCTTCCTGATCCCGGTGTGTCTTTCACCCGACGCCTGAACCGCCGCGGCCCAAGTTCCCTTTGAAGGTCAATCCCCTCATGAGCGAAATGAAGCTTCAGGAGCTGAAGTCGAAATCGGCCACCGAGCTCCTCTCCTTCGCGGAAGAGCTTCAGGTCGAGAATGCCTCGACCATGCGCAAGCAGGAGCTGATGTTCGCGATCCTGAAGCAGCTGGCCGCCCAGGAAGTCGAGATCATCGGCGAAGGCGTGGTCGAGGTGCTGCAGGATGGCTTCGGCTTCCTGCGCTCTCCGGACGCCAATTATCTCCCCGGCCCCGACGACATCTATGTCTCGCCCTCCCAGATCCGCCGCTTCTCGCTGCGCACGGGCGACACCGTCGAGGGCATGATCCGCAGCCCCAAGGAAGGCGAGCGCTATTTCGCCCTTCTGAAGGTCAACACCATCAATTTCGAGGATCCCGACAAGGCGCGCCACAAGGTCCACTTCGACAATCTGACGCCGCTCTATCCCAATGAGCGCTTCAAGATGGAGACCGAGGACGGCACCAAGCGCGACATGTCGGCCCGGGTGATCGACATTGCCGCCCCGCTCGGCAAGGGCCAGCGTGCCCTGATCGTCGCCCCGCCGCGCACCGGCAAGACGGTGCTCCTGCAGAACATCGCCCACTCCATCACCTCCAACCATCCGGAGTGCTTCCTCATCGTGCTGCTCATCGACGAGCGGCCGGAAGAAGTGACGGACATGCAGCGCTCGGTGCGCGGCGAGGTGATTTCCTCCACCTTCGACGAGCCCGCCACCCGCCATGTGCAGGTGGCCGAGATGGTCATCGAGAAGGCCAAGCGCCTGGTGGAGCATGGCCGCGACGTGGTCATCCTGCTGGATTCCATCACCCGTCTCGGCCGCGCCTATAACACCGTCGTGCCGTCCTCCGGCAAGGTGCTGACCGGCGGTGTCGATGCCAACGCCCTGCAGCGGCCGAAGCGCTTCTTCGGCGCGGCGCGCAATATCGAGGAGGGCGGGTCGCTGACCATCATCGCGACCGCCCTGATCGAGACCGGCAGCCGCATGGACGAAGTGATCTTCGAAGAGTTCAAGGGCACCGGCAACTCGGAAATCATTCTCGACCGCAAGGTCTCCGACAAGCGCGTGTTCCCGGCGATCGACATCCAGCGCTCCGGCACCCGCAAGGAAGAGCTGCTGGTTCCCTCCGATCAGCTCAAGAAGACCTATGTCCTGCGCCGCATCCTGAACCCGATGGGTACGGTCGACGCCATCGAGTTCCTGATCGACAAGCTGAAGCAGACGAAGTCCAACCAGGACTTCTTCGACTCCATGAACACCTGATTGCAGGTGCGCGAAGTGCCGACCGCACCGCGCGCCTGAAGGACAGCGGACTGCCAAAGGAGTCTTTGGCAGGATCCCGAAAATGGGAGAGGGTCCGGGAGGCCATGGCCTCCCGGTCGGGGGATCGGGGGCAGATGCCCCCGAAGAGCGGCGCCTGCGGGCGCCGTTTTGCATTTTCAGGATGCACGCCAATGATCCGCCTCGTGCCTGCCGATCCCGACTGGCCACTTCAGGCCGAAGCTCTTGGCCGACGGCTGACCGGCCTCCTGCCGGGCATCGAGGCGCGGGTGGAGCATATCGGCTCGACGGCCGTGCCCGGACTTGAGAGCCGGCCGGAAATCGACCTCTGCGTGGTGGTGCCGGCCCCGGACGAGCTGGCGGCCCGGGAGATCCTGGAGCGGGCCGGCCTCGGCACCGACGGCCGGGAAAGTCTGCTGGATGCCCTCCCCTGCCGGCTGTGGCTGTCGACACCCGGGGACGCAGATCACCGGGCGCGGCTGCGCCTTCGCGACCGGCTGCGGGCCGATCCGGATCTGGCGCGGCGCTATCTCCGCCTGAAGCACCGTCTGGCCCGGATTCACCCTGAGGATCCGGCGGCCTACATGGCCGGCAAGACGCGCTTTCTGCGCTGCGCCGCCCGCGAAGGTACCTTTCCGCCGCCGCGCTGACGGGACGGCTGCTGATTTTTCCGGGAACCGATTCCCGCCGGACGGTGTTTTCCCGATGTCACACGGCGCAGCAGACCCGATGGCCCGGCCAACGGACTGCTGCCCGCAAGCCCCTCGGAGGTTGGCTCGTCAGCCACCCGGGGCTTCGGTGATCCGGATGCGGATGCCGCCCAAGCGGCAGACCGACG
>JBBSSF010000366.1:0-4275 GCA_038242345.1 Hyphomicrobiales bacterium | reverse complement strand
GGTGCCCGGCACCGGATCGACCCCCGTCGTGAAGGGGCGGGTGGAGGCGGTGGGGAAATCGTCGCGTTCGTAGAGATCGCAGCCACCGAGCAGCAGGGCGCAGGCTGCCAGCCCGCCGGCCCAGCCCATCACAATGCGGGCGGGATGCGCGCGGGATGATTTCCCGCAAGGCGGAAGCGTCCTATATGAGCATGCCATGTTCGTGGCTCCTCCTCACCCCGCGGTCCGGCGCTTCTTGCCGGGTTCCCCGTTGGACCCGTGACGCCCGTATCCCGCCACCTGCCGGAGACAGTTTCGCATGACCGATCCCACCGAAGCACCCGGCGATCCCGCTGCATGGTTAACCGGGGCTGACTTCACGGCGGCCGACGAGCCCTTCGCCCTGTTTGCCGCCTGGATGAAGGACGCCGCGGCGTCCGAAGTGAATGACCCCAACGCCATGGCGCTGGCAACCGTCGATGCCGACGGGCTGCCCGATGTGCGCATGGTGTTGCTGAAGGGTGTCGATGCCCACGGCTTCGTCTTCTACACCAACCTGGAAAGCGCCAAGGGCCGGGAGCTGGAGACCAATCCGAAGGCCGCCGTGGTGTTCCACTGGAAGAGCCTCCGGCGCCAGATCCGCATCCGCGGCCCCGTCGAGGCGGTGAGCGATGCCGAGGCGGACGCCTATTTCCAGAGCCGGCCGCGCGGCAGCCGCATCGGCGCGTGGGCCTCGTCCCAGTCGCGTCCGCTGGAAGGGCGCTTTGCCCTGGAGGCGGCGGTTGCCCGCTATGCCGCCCGCTTCGGCGTCGGCGAGATTCCGCGTCCGCCCCACTGGTCGGGCCGGCGCATCATTCCGGTGGCGATGGAGTTCTGGCACGACCGGCCTTTCCGCCTGCATGACCGCATCCGCTTCGAGCGGTCGGGCGCGGGCGCGGCCTGGACGAAGACCCGGCTTTATCCCTGAGCCCGTCCGGGGGCGGGCAGCCGGGCCGGCATCTGCCGGTCCGGTCGGCCCCCTCATGCCGGCGGGCCCGGTCAGGGCCGCCAGATAGGGCGGAGGGGGCACGGAAGTCCCGTGTCCCGGAAAGCCCGGGAGATCCGGCGCCCCTTGTCCCGGAGTGTCCGTGACTTCCGGGACGGGAGGCCGGGTATCCTTTTCAAGGACCTCTGCTCTCACGCGGCCGTCGCGCCGACGGCGTGCAGCTCCGGCCCGTGCAGGCGCAGCCAGTCCCGGGCGCGGTCCATGTCCGGGCAGAGCCGGTCCACGATGGCCCAGAAGCGCGGCGAGTGGTTCATCTCGATGAGATGGGCCACCTCGTGGGCGGCGACATAATCGAGCACGAAGGCCGGGGCGAGGATCAGCCGCCAGGAGAAGGACAGCACGCCATCGACGGTGCAGGAGCCCCAGCGGCTCACCGTGTCGCGCAGGCGCAGGGCCTTCACCGGCCGCTCGATGGCCGCCGCATGGCGTTCCACGGCCTCGGTCAGGTCCTGCCGGGCCTGCCGCACGAGAAAGTCGCCGATGCGGCGGGCGATGAAGCCGCGATCCCCGCTGACGCACAGCCGCTGCCCCTCGGGGGCGGCCTCGGTCCACACGGTGCCGCGGGTTTCCGGACGATGGTCGACCCGGTGCGGCACGCCGCGCACCGGCACCAGCACGCCGGGGGCAAAGGGCGTCGCTTCCGGCCGGTGCGACAGATGCGTCGCCAGCCAGGCAGAATGATTGGTCACGAACCGCTCGGCCTGCATCAGGCCGATGCCGGGGGGCAGTGTCAGGACCGGCGGGCCGCCAGCGGTCGGAACCCTGAGCGTCAGCCGCCGTGCCCGCGCATTGCGCCGGACGGCGACCGCAACACAGCGGCCGTCGACATCCAGCAGAATCCGGTCGGACAGTGTGGCCGCGCCGGCTTTGGCGCGTGTGGCGTTCGTCATGGGCGAAAAATCGCAGAGGGACTCGGGTACGGTTTAACAATTCCTTCAGACCGGCGATAACGAATCACCTGTCCTGCCCCGATCATGCATAGACGCGAGTCCCGAGGCGAGCCCCAATCGACGGGGGAGACGGCCGAACTTGTGCCCGATCGCTTCGCTCTGCGGACAAGCTCTTGAAAAGAGTCGGGAAAAATTTCCACGGGGATGATCGTGCTGGGGATAAGGGCAACCGGAGGCCGGTTTTTTCCCCAACAATGCGTGCACTGCGAAGGGCGCTTCTGACGGCCGGACGGCCCTTTTTCACCCCTCCGCCGGCTCGAATCCCGCTGGCGGGACCTGACTCTCCGGTCGTCCGTGGCCCCGGAACGGAAGCGGCCGGCGCTCCGGACAGGGGAACGCCGGCCGCCTGTGTCAGCCCGCGGGGCAGAGGCCGGCCCTTCCGGCACCGGCCCGCAAGGACGTCATACCAGGCGCACGAAGTGCTGACCGCACCCAGGCGCCTGAAGATCAGCAGATTTTCCATCTGCCTCAAAGGCATGGAAAACCTGCACCGGAATACCAGGGAGTCCTTTTCAAGGATCTTTGGTATCAGACGTCGGTCATCGGCCCGCGGCCGCGCGAGGCCATGAAGCGGTCGAACTCTTCCTGATCCTTCGCCCGGCGCAGTTCGCGCAGGAAGGCATCGAATTCGTCGCGCATGGAGTCGAGCCGGCGGCGCTCCTCCTCAAGCCGGGACAGCTCGCGCGCCCGGTACTCGTCGAAGGCGACATTGCCCGTGGCGAACGGGCGGAAGCCGGCCTCCCGGGCCGCCTTGCAGCCCCAGCCGCTGCCGCGGAACTGGCTGCGCGCGTCATCCACCAGACGGTGCATCCGGTCGCCCCACAGGATGTAGGCGAGCATGCCGAGGCCCAGCGGCCACCAGGCCACGAAGCCCAGCACCATCAGCCCGGTGGTGACCGGCGTCCAGGCCGGCCGGATCATGTGCGAAGTGGTCATCCCGTCCCCCGAGAAAAGAGGTGTGCCAACCCTGGTGGATCTGGGGTGGACATGGCGTCGCATCAAGATGAGCGGGCACGAAAAAGCCCGGACTCGCGGGAGTCCGGGCTGGAACGGGCATTGCGGGAAGGGGCGGCGGACCGCCCCTCCGGATCAGGCGCCGGCGTCCCGGCTCACTTGATGGTGATGCGCGGGGTCTTCGTGTCGGTGATGGTGCCGGCCTGCCGGACCGAGGCCATCACGTCGCCGGCCATCAGCTTGCCGTCGATGGGGCCGACCAGCACCTTGCCCTTGGTGAACGGGGTGTAGCCGTCGCCGCCGCGCAGCATGAAGTCGTTGGTGGCGACCGTGTAGGTGGCGGCCGGGTCCACCGGCTTGCCGTTGACGGTAAGCTCCGACACCCGGGAGCCGGCCGGCTGGGCCGGATCGACGGTGAAGACGAGGCCGGACACCTGCGGGAAGCGGCCTTCCGGATCGGGCAGGCGCGAGACGCCATTTTCCAGCGCGGCCTTCAGGTCGGCGCCGGAGATCGCCACCACCACGGTCTTGTTGCCGAAGGGCAGCTCGGTGAGGATGTCGCGCCGGGTGATGTCGGAGCCGGCGGCGTAGGTCTTGTTGCCACGGATGCCGCCGCCATTGGTGATGGCCACATCGGCCTTGGTGGCCGAACGCATGCCATCGGCGATGACGTTGCCGAGGAGGGCCTCGCCGGTGCGCACGGTGGCGCGGCGGCTGTCGAGCAGCGCCTCGGTCTTGCCGATCACCACGTCGAGCTCCTTGGAGAGCTCGGCTTCCAGCTTCTTCACTTCCGCGCCCACGGTCGGCTCGGGCTCGACGCCGGCGGTGGAGAGGATGCGGAAGGTCGGATCCCAGGTGACCTTGCGCTTGCCGTCCTTCTCGGCGGCCTTGAGGTCGATGTCGATGGCGACGAGCTGGTCGCCCTGGTCGAGTCCCTCGGCGATCACGGCCTTCTCGTCATAATTGACATAGAGGTCCTGATCGTGGCCCGAGAGCACGATGTCCACGGCGCCGGAGCGGCCGAGCCTGATGTCCTGCCCGCGCTCGGCATGGACGAGGGCGATCACCAGATCGGCGCCGCCGGCCTTCAGCTCCCGGGCCTTCTTTTCCACGGTGGCCACCGTGTCGGCGAAGGCGATGTCGCCGGGGGAGGAGACTTCCGGCGTGCCGTCGAAGGCGGCGCCGACGATGCCGATCTTCACCCCGTCCACCTCGATCATGTCGGTGGGGATGAAGCCGGGCAGGGGGGCGCCGCCGAGGGTCATGTTGGCTCCGAGCTTCTTCGGCTTCAGGTCCGCCATCTGGACGAGGAAATTGTCCTTGCCGAAGTCGAACTCGTGGTTGCCG
>JBBSSF010000365.1:0-4312 GCA_038242345.1 Hyphomicrobiales bacterium | reverse complement strand
TGGGGCTGGGGCGCGGCCGCGGCCGGGCGATGCAGCGTCGGCTGGGGCTGGGGCGCAGCCGGGGCCATGGCCGGGGCGGCCCGGGTGGCGGCCCGCGCCTCGGCCAGGTTGCGGGCAAAGCGCGCCGCCATCGGCGCCTGCACGGCGGCCGTGGTCATGGACGCGACGGTGCCGGCAGCCGCCGTCATGGACGCGACGGTGCCGGCGGTCGCCGCGGCAGCCGAGCCGACGGCCGCGCCCTGCATCATCGCGCCGGCCGCAACGCCGGCGGCCCGCGCCGCCAGGGCCACGGCTTCCACCGGCTCATAGGAGACGGGGGCGACATCGGCTTCCATCGGACGGGCGCGGCGGACCGGCACCGGCTCCGGCATCAGCGGGCCATCATTCCAGTCGTCCCCGGGCTCGGCATCCATCTCGGGAGCGGGCTGCCAGGCGGGCGAGGTCTCGATGTTGATGCGGCGGCGCGGCCTCTCCTCGGCGGCCGGAGCAGGCGCCGCGGCAGCCGCGGGGCGGCGCAGGGTCGGCACCGGCGAGACCGGCTCCGCCTCGGCGCCGAAGCGCGGCTCGTGGCGGGCGTCCAGCGGCAGGCCGTCATCCTCGACCACCAGCGACTTCAGCACCCGCGACAGGCGCGGCCGGCCGCCATCGTCGACCGGATCCGGGTCCGCATGCCGGGAGGTGGCATAGGGGGCGAACTCCGGCTCGCGCGCCCGGCGGCTGCCGGGGATCAGGCGGCGCAGCTTGCCGGCAGCCATCAGGCGCCAGTGGGTGAGGGCGCCGTGCAGGGCCTCGAACCGGCCCGGAGCGTCCTCGTCTTCATCTTCCACGGCCAGATCATCCTCCGACAGGGTGGCAAGGCGCGGCGGCACGGCAGGGCGCGACCGGCCGATGGCGAGAAGGAGCGCCCCCGTGGCCGCGATCCCGAGGATCGCCAGCACGACGAGGCGCAGGGTGGTGTCTTCGGCCGAGATGAGCAGGAAGGGCAGCATCAGCATCACGTCGCCGACGATGCCGCCGAGCCCGGTGGGCAGCGGCCAGCCTTCGGGCCGGGTGAGGGTGGACACGGCGCCAGCCGCCAGCACCGCGGACAGGATCCACAGCACCAGCCGGCCGGCCGATGCCCCCGCCCGGCGCCCGGCGATGAGGCGCCATCCCCAGAACAGCGGCGGCAGCAGGAGCAGCGGGCCGGCGAGGCCGAACCCCTGCATCAGCAGATCGGCCACCGACGCCCCGGGAAAGCCCAGGATGTTGCTCACCGGTCCCGCCACGGCATTGTTGATGCTCGCGTCGGTCACGGTCCAGGTGGCGAGCGCCGCTGCCACGAGGATCACGGCCGCAATGATCGCCAGCCCTGCCAGACTTGCGAGATGACGGCCGATCAGGGGCCTGGCATCCTCCGCGCCGAAGCGCGGAGAAGCGGTCGACCGTGAAATGGACATCCGGCTGCTTCCCTCGGCTTTTGTGCGTTTCGCGCGTCCCGCAGACGGCAGCGGCCGGCCGCGGGACAGACGGGTTCCTGACGAAAGCCGCCGGACGGCCCGCCTTCTCAGCGGCGCGGGGCCCGGGCTTTCGTGAAGCGGGCAGGCGCCCCGGGGCCGGCTGGCGACCGGGACCCGCCCTGAAGCGGGCGCCCCCGGCAGGCGCCGGGGGCGGGAACGGACCCGGACGGGGGGCCGGTGGCCGGCCTGTCCGGGGGGGCGGGCCGGCCGGTCAGCCGAAGAACTCGGTGATCCGGTCGAGCGCGGTGATGGTCAGGTCGAGGTCGTCGACGAGGGCCAGGCGGATATAGCCGGTGCCCGGGTTCACCCCGTCGGGGCCGGCGGTGCAGAGATAGCCGCCGGGGATCACCCGGAGCCCCTGCAGCCGCCACAGGGCGCGGGCGACCAGCTCGCCATCGCCATAGCCGCTGACATCCAGCCACAGGAAGAAGCCGCCCTTGGGCGTCAGGTTCGGAAAGCGCCGGCCGAGACGCTTCTCGGCGGCTGCGAACTTCTGGTCGTAGAGCGCCCGGTTCTCGATGACATGCAGCTCGTCATCGAGGGCGGCGGCGGCCACTTCCTGCAACGGCAGCGGCACCTGGGGCGCCGCCATGTTGCGGAACTTGGTCCACTCGGCGAGGAAGGCCGGATCGCCGATGGCGTGGCCCACCCGCAGGCCCGGCAGGTTGGAGCGCTTGGAGAGCGAGTTGAACGACACCAGCAGATCGAGGCTGCCGGTCTCCTTGGCGGCCTCCAGGGCGCCCGTGGGGGCGGAGCCGGTGGTGCGGTAGAGCTCCGAGTAGCACTCGTCGGCAAAGACGAAGAAGCGGAAGCGCCGGGCGAGCGTGAAGATGCGCAGCCAGTCGTCCAGCGTCGCCGTCGTCCCCTGGGGGTTGGCCGGCGAGGCGATGTAGATGGCGATGGTGCGTTCCAGCAGGTCGCCGCGCAACGGCGTCAGGTCCGGAATGGCGGTGTGGGTGCCGGCCGGGGCGATGGTCACGATCTCGGCGCCGGCCACTTCGGCACCCGCCGAATAGGCCTGGTAGAACGGGTTCGGCAGCAGCACGACCGGGCGGCTGGTCGGCTTGTCCAGATAGCGCCGGGCGGCGATGGCGGCAAAGAACAGGCCCTCGCGGCTGCCGTTCAAGGGCAGCACCATGGTGGCCGGATCGATCATGCCGCCGAGGCCGAAGCGGCGGTCGGCCCAGTTCGCCACCGACTGGCGAAAGCGGTCGGTGCCGCGAATCGGCGGATAGCGGCCGAAGTCGTTCACATGGGCGGAAAGCACCGGCGCGACGAAGGGCGGAATCGGATGACGCGGTTCGCCCACGCCGAGGTCGATGGGCGGCTTGCCGGGAGAAGAGCCGGCCAGCAGCGCCGTCGTCCGCTGAAAGGGCGATTCGTAGCGGGTCCGGGGAATGCCGTCTGTCGGGCTCATGGGTCTCTGCTGTCTCCGAGCTTGGATCGGGAAGGTCCGGGGGCTCCCGGGAAGGAACCGGTCCGACATGCGACCCGACCCGGACCTTTTTAGGGAGATCGAGGTTAATCCGCCTTTAACCCTGGAGGCGCGGAGCGGGCAGAAAGACGGAACCGCCCGTTTCGCGCGCCACACGGCGGGGAGGAGGCCGCCCGCCGCTGACGCCGTGATCCCGTGTGCGTGATCGCGGCGGCGCGGATCCCGGGGCGGCCTCGCGCCCGCCGTCTTTTCCGTTATAGTGGCGGCGACGGCGCGCCGACCATCCGGGCGCCGGTCCGGCCGCGACCCGTTCGGCATGACACACGGTCATGCGGTGCGGCCGGGAACTGCCGGTGCCCGGGATCCGTTACCCTCCCGGGGGGCTCCGGCCGGGCCGCAGGGCCCGGCGGACGGATCCGCCACCGGTGCGCAGGAAAGGAGGGCGCACAGCATGGCCCAACCCAGTCTGCCGGCGCTCGCGTCGGGCGAGGCCGGTCTCTCGCGCTATCTCGACGAGATCCGGCGGTTCCCGATGCTGGAGCCGCAGCAGGAATATATGCTCGCCAAGCGGCTGAAGGAGCACGACGATCCGGATGCCGCCAGCCAGCTCGTGACATCCCATCTGCGCCTCGTCGCCAAGATCGCCATGGGCTATCGCGGCTACGGGCTGCCGATCGGCGAAGTGATCTCCGAAGGCAATGTCGGCCTCATGCAGGCCGTCAAGCGGTTCGAGCCCGACAAGGGCTTCCGCCTCGCCACCTATGCCATGTGGTGGATCAAGGCCGCGATCCAGGAATATATCCTGCGCTCGTGGAGCCTGGTGAAGATGGGCACCACCGCCAGCCAGAAGCGGCTGTTCTTCAATCTCCGGCGCGCCAAGAGCCAGATCCAGGCCCTCGACGAGGGCGATCTGAAACCGGACCAGGTGAAGGCCATCGCCACCAAGCTCGGGGTGAGCGAGGAAGACGTCGTGTCCATGAACCGGCGCCTGTCGGGGGATACCTCCCTCAACGCGCCGCTCCGGGCCGATTCCGAATCCGGCGAATGGCAGGACTGGCTCGTCGACGACTCGGCCGACCAGGAGACGGTGCTGGCCGAGAGCGAGGAGCTGGACACCCGCCGCAAGCTCCTGACCGACGCCCTCAAGGTGCTCTCCGACCGCGAGCGCCGCATCTTCGAGGCGCGCCGGCTGTCGGAAAATCCGATCACCCTGGAAGAGCTCTCGGAAGAGTTCGGGGTCAGCCGCGAGCGGGTGCGCCAGATCGAGGTCCGCGCCTTCGAGAAGGTGCAGAAGGCCGTCCGCGAGGCGGCCGCGGCCATGGAAGTGCCGAAGGCCGCGCCCGCCCGCATCGGCGCGCGCTGACGCCCGTCCCGCAAC
>JBBSSF010000364.1:0-4315 GCA_038242345.1 Hyphomicrobiales bacterium | reverse complement strand
GCACATCATCCGCGGCAGATATTTCTGCTGGCCGGCGATGAAGGAGAAGAATTCCCTGGTCGGCGCGCCGTCCTCGTCGGAGAAGATGTTGATGCCGGTCTCGGCATCGACGATGGACTGGTGGATGTGCATGGCCGAGCCCGGCTCGCGGCTCATGGGTTTGGCCATGAAGGTCGCGTACATGTTGTGCCGGAGGGCGGCCTCGCGGATCGTGCGCTTGAACAGGAACACCTGGTCGGCCAGTTCCACCGGGCTGCCATGGAGAAGGTTGATCTCCATCTGGGCGGCGCCCTCCTCGTGGATCAGGGTGTCGATTTCCAGACCCTGGGCTTCCGAGAAGGCGTAGATGTCGTCGAACAGGCTGTCGAACTCGTTGACGGCCGCGATCGAATAGGACTGGCGGCCGATTTCCGGCCGGCCCGAGCGGCCGATGGGCGGCTCCAGGGGAAGATCGGGATCGCTGTTCTGCTTGACGAGATAGAATTCGATTTCCGGCGCCACCACCGCGCGCCAGCCCTTGTGGGCATAGAGCGCCACAAGCCGCTGGAGCACCTGCCGCGGGGCGACATCCACCGGACGGCCATCGCGGTGATAGGCGTCATGGATCACCTGGGCGGTGGGGTCGGATGCCCAGGGCACGACGGCCAGCGTCGAGAAATCCGGCTCCAGGCGCAGGTCGCCATCGGTCGGGTCCATCTGGAAGTCGTCGTCCTCCTCCGGATATTCGCCGGAGATGGTCTGGACGAAGATGGAGGTCGGCATCGACATGTTGGGGCCGTCGAGAAATTTCTCGGTCGGCATCATCTTGCCGCGCGCCACACCCGCCTGGTCGGGCAGGATGCACTCCACGTCCTGGATGCCCCGCGCCTTCAGCCAGGCGCGGGCCTCTTGGAGATCGGCCACGCCGCGGCCCTGGGGCGGCGGGGTGGGAGTGTCGGTGTCCGACTTGCGCTTCTTGCTCATGATGGCCGGAGGGTAGCCGATCCGACGGGGGGGCGGGAAGGGGGGCCCTGCCGCCGATCGCGCGCCCTCATGGCCTTGTGAGCGCGGCCGGCGGCCGCAGGTGAATGGGGGCTTGCGGCGTCGCGTCGCCCCGGGCGCGGCTTTCCGTGCAAAACAGGTACCGGTCTGCCGCGGCTCCGTGCTAGGAAGGGGAGAGATGTGGGCGCCCGGAGGGATCCGGGCTCCGTCGCCGCCCGGTCCGGGAGCTTTCCCGGGGTGCCGGGTGCCTTCCGCCAGAGGATGCCAGCAATGGGGCATCGCGGCGTTCGTCCACGGGGATCGGGGCTCGGGCTCCGGCTCCCGGCGGCGGCTCCCGCGCTGTCCCGCCCCCGACCCGATGACTGTCGCGCTCCGCAACCCGCTGCCGCCGTCCGTGCGCGCCCGTACCGTCACCGCGGTGCTGGGGCCCACCAACACCGGCAAGACCCATCTCGCCATCGAGCGGATGCTCGCGCACCCGTCGGGCCTCATCGGCCTGCCGCTGCGTCTGCTCGCGCGCGAGGTCTCTGGCAAGCTGGTGGAGCGGGCCGGCTCCGAGGCCGTGGCCCTCATCACCGGCGAGGAACGCATCGTCCCCAAGTCCCCGCGCTTCCAGGTCTGCACCGTGGAGGCGATGCCGGACACCACGACGGCCTCCTTCGTCGCCATCGACGAGGTGCAGCTGGCCGGCGATTTCGAGCGCGGCCGGGTGTTCACCGACCGCATCCTGTCGCTGCGGGGCCGCGACGAGACCCTGTTCCTCGGCGCCCTCACCGCGCGGCCGCTGCTGGAAAAGCTCATTCCCGGCATCCATGTGCAGGTGCGGCCACGGCTTTCCATCCTCGCCTGGACCGGCTCGAAGAAGATCACCCGGCTGCCTGCGCGCTCGGCCATCGTCGCCTTCTCGGCCGACGAGGTCTATGCGATCGCCGAACTCATCCGGCGCCAGCGCGGCGGGGCGGCGGTGGTGCTGGGCTCGCTCTCGCCGCGCACCCGCAATGCCCAGGTGGCGCTGTTCCAGTCCGGCGATGTCGATTTTCTGGTGGCAACCGATGCCATCGGCATGGGGCTGAACCTCGATGTCGAGCATGTCGCCTTTGCCGGCCGGCGCAAGTTCGATGGCTACCAGTATCGCAACCTGACGGCGGGAGAGCTCGGCCAGATTGCCGGCCGCGCCGGGCGCTACACCCGGGACGGCACCTTCGGCGTCACCGGCCGGGTTGCGCCCTTCGAGGACGAGCTGGTCGAGGATCTGGAAGCCCACCGCTTCGCGCCGCTGAAGATGTTCCAGTGGCGCAGCTCTGCCCTCGATTTCTCCTCACTCGATGCGCTGCGCCGCTCCCTGGACGAGCCGCCGCGCGAGGAGGGGCTGACCCGGGCGCCACCGGCCGAGGACCAGGTGTCGCTGGAGTTCGCGGCCCGCGACCCCGACATCCGCGCGCTTGCCATCGGGCGCGAGCGGGTGCAACGGCTGTGGGACGTGGTGCAGGTGCCGGACTACCGGCGCATCGCGCCGGCGAATCATGCCGATCTCGTGCTGGCCCTCTACGGATTCCTTGCCCGCGACGGCCGGATCCGCGAAGACTGGTTCGCGCGGCAGGTGTCGTTCACGGATCGGACCGATGGCGACATCGACACGTTGTCGAACCGGATTGCCCATATTCGCACGTGGACCTATATCGCAAACCGTGCTGACTGGCTGGCGGATCCAGACCACTGGCGCGGGATCACACGAGGGATCGAGGACCGCCTCTCCGATGCGCTCCACGATCGCCTCACCCAACGGTTCGTCGACCGGCGGACCAGCGTCCTGATGAGACGATTGAGAGAGAACAAGATGCTCGACGCCGAGATCACCCCGTCCGGAGACGTGGTTGTCGAGGGACAGCCCGTCGGTCGGTTGATGGGCTTCCGCTTCGTCGCCGAGTCGACCTCCGAGGGAGCGGAAGGCAAGGCCATCCGTGCGGCCGCGGCCCAGGCGCTTGGCAGGGCCATCGAGGCCCGGGCCGACCGGCTGGCGGATGCCCCCGACGAGGCCTTCGTGCTGGCCGCCGACGGCGCCATCCGCTGGCTCGGGGACCCGGTCGCCCGCCTCATTCCCGGCGAGACCGAGCTGAAGCCGGGGCTGGCGCTGCTGGCCGACGAGCAGCTTACCGGTCCCGCCCGCGACAAGGTCGACGCCCGCCTCCAGCTCTGGCTGAAGGCCCATCTCAATGCCCAGCTGAAGCCGCTGTTCGATCTGGAAACCGCCGATGATCTGGAGGGCATGGCCCGCGGCATCGGCTTCCGGCTGGTGGAGCGGCTGGGCGTGCTCGACCGCCACCAGATCGCCGAGGACGTGCGCGGGCTCGACCAGACCCAGCGCGCCACCCTGCGCAAGTATGGCGTCCGCTTCGGCGCCCATCACATCTACATTCCGGCCCTGCTGAAGCCGGCACCGAGCCGGCTGCTGGCCGAGCTGTGGGCCCTGAAGCATGCCGGGCTGGACACCCCCGGCCTGGTCGAGCTGCCCCAGCTCTCGGCCTCGGGCCGCACCTCCTTCCCCGTCGACAAGACCTATCCGCGCGATCTCTATCGCGTCGTGGGCTTCCGCGTGTGCGGCGAGCGGGCGGTGCGCATCGACATCCTGGAGCGTCTGGCCGACATCATCCGCCCGATCATCGCCTGGAAGCCGGCCCCCGATGCCGGCACGCCGCCCGAGGGCGCCGTGCCCAATGGCGGGGCGTTCACGGTCACCGTGCGCATGACCTCCCTGGTCGGCTGCGCCGGCGAGGACTTCGCCTCGATCCTGAAGGGGCTCGGCTATCGCATGGAGCGCCGGCCGGCCTTCGCGGCGCCGGTGGCGGCGCCCGTTGCCGTCGAGGCGCCGGTGGTCGAGGCGGTGGCCGACGCGGCCGCGCCGTCCGACGAGACCGTGCCCGAGGCGGCACCGGAGACGGGTGACGTCGAGGCCGCCGACAGCGCGCCGGTGGTCGTCGAGGCTGACGGTGCAACGGCGGAAGGCGTCGCGGCGCCCGAGCCGGTCGAGGCCGGGGCGGCGGAGATCGTGGCCGAGGCCGAGGCTGTCGCCGAGGTCGGCGAGACGGTGGCGGCCGAAGCGGCCGAGCCGGCCGAGCCGGAAACGGTGGAAGTCTGGCGTCCGGGCCGGTTCGAGCGGCGTCCGCACGAGCGCGGCGAGGGGCACCGGCGGGGCGGCGGCGGCGAGCGGCGCGGCAATCGCGGCGGCGAGAACCGGAGCGAAAACCGGGGCGAGCATCGCGGCGGCGAAGGCCGGGGCGAGGGCCGCGGGGGCGAGCGTCGCGACGACCGTCCGCGCGGCGAGCGTGCGGCCGAG
>JBBSSF010000363.1:0-4321 GCA_038242345.1 Hyphomicrobiales bacterium | reverse complement strand
TGCCGGACGGCGGATGGCGACCGGTCGCGCCCCCGCACGCTCCCCCGTCCGTATATCATCCCGAAGGGCCTTGGACAGGACCTTCGGCATTCCGATGCGGATTTATCATGCTGCTGGAGCATATGAGAAATCCGCTGTCCTTCAGGCGCTTGGGTGCGCCCCGCACTTGCGTCCCCGACATCACTTGCCGGCCAGATAGTGCTCCAGCCAGTGGATGTCATAGTTGCCGGACTGGATGTCCGGATTGTCGACCAGTTCGCGGAACAGCGGAACGGTGGTCTTCACGCCATCCACCACGATCTCGTCCAGGCAACGGCGCAGACGGCGCAGGCATTCATCGCGGTCGCGGCCGTGGATGATGAGCTTGCCGATCAGGCTGTCATAGTAGGGCGGGATCTTGTAGCCCTGATACATGCCGGAATCGATGCGCACGCCGACGCCGCCGGGGGGATGATAATAGGTGATCTGTCCCGGCGAGGGCACGAAGGTGTGCGGATCCTCGGCATTGATGCGGCATTCGATGGCGTGGCCGGTGACGTGCACATCCTTCTGGGCGAAGGTCAGGTGACCGCCGGCGGCGATGCGGATCTGCTCGGCCACGAGGTCGAAGCCGGTCACCATCTCCGTCACCGGATGTTCCACCTGGAGACGGGTGTTCATCTCGATGAAGTAGAACTTGCCGTTCTCGTAGAGGAACTCGATGGTGCCGACCGAGCGGTAGCCCAGCGTGCGCATGGCGGCGGCCACGGTCTCGCCGATCTCGGCGCGCAGTCCGGCGTCGATGGCGGGCGAGGGGGCCTCTTCCCACACCTTCTGGTGCCGGCGCTGGAGGGAGCAGTCGCGCTCGCCGAGGTGGATGGCGTTGCCGAGGCCATCGCCCAGCACCTGCACCTCGATATGGCGCGGCTTCTCCAGATATTTTTCCAGATAGACGGCATCGTCGCCGAAGGCGGCCTTGGCCTCCGAGCGGGCGGTGGAAAGCGCCATCGGCAGGTCTTCCGCCGAGCGGGCCACCTTCATGCCGCGGCCACCGCCACCGGCGGATGCCTTCACCAGCACGGGAAAGCCGATTTCCTCGGCGATCGCCAGCGCTTCGGCGTCGGAGTCCACGCCGCCCTCGGAGCCGGGGACGACCGGAATGCCGAGACGCTTGGCGGTGCGCTTGGCCTCGATCTTGTCGCCCATCATGCGGATGTGCTCCGACGACGGGCCGATGAAGGTGAGGTTGTGCGCTTCGAGGATCTCGGCGAAGCGGGCATTCTCCGACAGGAAACCGTAGCCGGGGTGCACCGCATCGGCGCCGGTGATCTCGCAGGCGGCCAGCAGCGAGGGGATATTCAGATAGCTGTCGCGGGCCGGCGGCGGGCCGATGCAGACGCTCTCGTCAGCGAGGCGCACGTGCATGGCATCGGCATCGGCGGTGGAGTGGACCGCCACCGCCGGAATGCCCAGCTCCTTGCAGGCGCGCAGGATGCGCAGGGCGATCTCGCCGCGGTTGGCGATCAGGATCTTGGAGAACATGTCGATCCTCTCCGGACAAGGGAGTGGCGGGCGTCCCGGCAATCATCCGGGGGTCCGTCAGCCGGAACCCGCCGGTGGCCGGCCGGTCCCGTCGGCGGGCGGCCGGAAGCGCGAGGGCCTCCGGCGGGCGCCCGGACTTACTCGACGATCACGAGCGGCTCGCCATATTCGACCGGCTGGGCATCCTTGAAGAGGATGGCGGTCACCGTGCCCGCATGGGGCGACGGGATCTGGTTCATGGTCTTCATCGCTTCCACGATGAGGAGCGTCTGGCCGACGGTCACCTTGTCGCCGATCTCGATGAAGGGCCGGGCGCCCGGCTCGGAGGCGCGGTAGGCGGTGCCCACCATCGGCGACTTCACCACGCCCGGATGCTGGGCCGGATCGGCGGCAGCCGGGGCGGCCGGCGCGGCGGCAACAGCGGCCGGGGCGGCCAGAGGCGCGGCAACCGGCGCGGCCACGGCGACCTGCACCGGGGCGACGGTGACCTGACGGGTCAGGCGGATGCGCAGGCCTTCCTGCTCCAGCTCGATCTCGCTGAGGTCGGACTCGGTGACGAGGGAGGCGAGCTCGCGCAGGAACTGGGTGTCGATGGAGGGTTTCTTCACGGACATGGGGAGAGACGTCCTTGCCATATCGGAAAAGCCGCCTCAGGCGGCGGTCAGGTCGGCCAGCGCCTGGAGGGCGAGGGTGTAGCTGTGGGCCCCGAAGCCCAGGATCACGCCCCTGGCTGCGGCCGAAAGGGTGGAATGATGACGGAAGGGTTCCCGGGCGTGCACGTTGGAGAGGTGCACCTCGATGACCGGGATCCCGATCGCCCGGATCGCGTCATGCAGCGCGATCGAGGTGTGGGTGTAGGCGCCCGCGTTCAGCACCACGCCGGAAGCGGCATCCGCCGCCTCGTGCAGCCAGTCCACGAGCACGCCTTCGTGGTTGGACTGGCGGAAGACGATGTCGAGACCAAGGCGGCTTCCCGTGTTCCGGCACATCGTCTCGATGTCGGCAAGCGTGGTCGATCCATAGATCGCCGGCTCGCGCAGGCCCAGCCGGTTGAGGTTGGGGCCGTTCAGGACGAAGACGGGACGGGGCATCGCTTCTCCGGAATGTGCGGATGCGGGGAGCAGGGCGGAAGCGGCCTTCTTATAGGTAGGTTGAGGCGCCACGGGAAGGGGCGCCGCCTCAGTGCCCGTCGGCGGCCGCGTCATAGGCGGCCTGGGCCGCCAGCACCGCGGGCATGTTGTGTTCCGCCCAGTGCGCAAGGGTTGCAACCGTCTCGGTCAGGGTCTGCCCCAGCGGCGACAGGCGATATTCCACCGTCACCGGAACCGTGGGGAAGGCCTCCCGGCCGATCAGCCCGTCCCGTTCCAGCCGCTTCAGGGTCTGGGACAGCATCTTCTGGGAAATGCCCCTGATGTCGCGCTTCAGGCCGTTGAAGCGCACCGGACCGTCGCGCAGCCGGTCAAGGATCAGGAGAGCCCACTTGTCGGCCAGCCGGTCCAGCACCATCCGCGTCGGACAGCGGTCCTCGTAGACATCGAAGGGATGAGTCATCGGGATCTCCTTTGCCACTGGATTTCCTGCCATTTCCGCCCGCCGGGGAACCCGGGGGAAACCAGGTCACCCAAGGGTGCGTTCTTTCGCCAGGGCGCCCGCGGGATTATGTATCCCGTGGAAACAAGGTTTCCAACAGAAACCATGCAGGATGCCGGAGCGGGAGACGGATGATGTCGGGACACACGCTGGTCGTGGGAGCGAACGGAACTGTGGGGCGGCCGCTGGTGGCCGCGCTGCTGGCGCGGGGCACCTCGGTCCGGGCGGCGTCGCGCAGCGGCCGCTCGGTCTCCGGCAGCCATGGCGTGGCGCTGGATCTGGCCGATCCGGCCACCTTCGGCCCGGCGCTCGCCGATGTCGACCGGGCCTATGTCATGATGCCGACGGGCAATCTGGCCATCACCGAGCAGCTTCTCCCCCTGATCGCGGCGGCGGCCGAGCGCAAGGTGAAGGTGGTCTTCCAGAGCGTGTTCGGGGTCGATGCCGACGATTCGATTCCCTATCGTCAGGTCGAGATCGCGCTGGAGACGTCCGGCACGCCCTTCGTGATCCTGCGGCCGAACTGGTTTGCCGACAACTTCCTGACCTTCTGGAAGCCGGGCATCGACCAGGGCGTGATCGCGCTGCCGGCGGGCGCCGGCCGGTCGAGCTTCATCGACGCCCGCGACATTGCCGCAAGCGCGGTGGCGGCGCTCTGCACCCACCGCTTCGATGGCGGCGCCTTCAATCTCACCGGTCCGGAGGCCCTGGGCTATGCGGATGCGGCGGCGATCCTGTCGGCGGTGCTCGGCCGGCCGGTCTCCTATCAGGCGACCGACGAGGATGCGTTCATCGCCATGCTGACGGGTGCCGGCGTGCCTGCGGCCTATGCCGGCTTCCTCGCCGGGATCTTCCGGCCGGTGCGCGCCGGCTGGACCGCCGCCGTCACCGGCGACGTCCAGCGCCTGACCGGACGCGCGCCCCGCTCCCTCGCCCTCTGGGCAGAGGATCATGCGGCCGCGCTCAGGGCCTGATCCTCAGCCGGCGACCGGGGCCCACAGCACGTCCTCGATGCGCGGGGCGCCGGTTGCCAGCATCACCAGCCGGTCGAAACCCAGCGCGATGCCGGCAGCCGGCGGCATGCGGGCAAGGGCGGCGAGGAAATCGGCGTCGATCGGGTAGCGCTCGCCATAGCGGCGCTCCTTCTCGTCCATGTCGGCCTCGAAGCGGCGGCGCTGCTCGGCAGCATCCGTCAGTTCGCCGAAGGCGT
>JBBSSF010000362.1:0-4332 GCA_038242345.1 Hyphomicrobiales bacterium | reverse complement strand
CGCGAGACGAAATCGGTCAGCTCCAGCTGGCTCAGCCGGTCCGAGGAGAAGGCGAGGAACATCACCGGCTGGGCGTCGGCCTCCACCTTGGCGATCACCGGCTCGTCGATCTCGTCGGGCAGGCGGCCGCGCACCCGGCTCACCCGGTCGCGCACGTCGGAGGCGGCGACATCCGGGTCCACGCCCAGCTCGAAGCGGACGGTGATGCGCGAGGACTCCGAGCGCGACGAGGATTCCATCACGTCGATGCCGGCGATGCCGGCGATCGAGCCCTCCAGCACCTGGGTCACCTGGCTCTCGACGATGCGGGCGGCGGCGCCGGTATAGGTGGTGGTGACGGAAACGGTCGGCTCGTCGATGGCCGGATATTCGCGCACCGTCAGCCGCTCATAGGAGACGACGCCGACCAGCAGCAGGACGAGGCTGAGCACCGTCGCGAAGACCGGGCGGTCGATGCAGAGATTGGACAGACGCATGGGATGCGGACTCCGCGCGGTCGACGGATGAGGGGGCCGGCAACGGGAGCGGCCGGAGAGAGGCGCCGGCCGCCGGGAGCAGGGACCGGATCATGCCAAAGGTCCTTGAAACGGACGCTTTGGCATTCCGGTACGGATTTCTCATGCCTTGGAGCATATGAGAAATCCGCTGTTCTTCAGGCGCGTGGGTGCGGTCGGCACGGACGTGCCTGGTATCAGGTGCGCGGGGCTTCCGGGGCGGCCGCGGTCGGGGCCGGGGCGGCGGCCGGCGGCGCGCCGCCGACAACGGTCACCGGGCCGCCATCGCCGCGCAGCCGCATCTGGCCGGCGACGACGACGACATCGCCGACCGAAAGACCGGACGCCACTTCCACCAGACCGTCGCGGCGCTGGCCGAGGGTGACGGACACCTTCTCCGCCTTGTCGCCGCTGACGCGGAACACCACGGGGCTCGTTCCCTGGGGCACGATGGCGCCTTCCGGGATCATCACCACCTCGCCGCGCGGCTTGCCTTCCACGGTCACCCGGGCAAACAGGCCCGGACGCAGCTCGCCATCCGGATTGGCCAGGCGCGCCCGCACCCGCAGCGCCCGGCCGTTGACATCGACCAGCGGGTCGATGGCGTAGATCTCGCCGGTGAAGCTGCGGCCGGGATAGGCATCGACGGCGAGCACCACCGGCATGCCGAGGCTGATGTCGGCCAGATTGCGCTCGGGCACCGAGAACTCGACCTTCAGCACGTCGATCTTCTCCAGCCCCGCGATGGCCTCGCCGGGCTGGACATAGGCGCCGACCGAGATCTTGCGCAGGCCCGTCACGCCGTCGAAGGGCGCGCGGATGGAGGTCTTGTCGAGGCGCGACTGCAGCAGGTTGATGAGGGACTGGGCCGTCAGGCGCTCGGCGGCGGCTTCTTCCAGGGTCTTGGCGGTGCCGGAGCCGGTGCGCGACAGGGTCTGGGCGCGGGCATAGTTGGCGTTCGCCAGATCCAGCCGGGCCTTGAGCTGGCCGAGCTCGCCGGCAATCAGGGCGTCATCGAGCTTCACCAGCTCGTCGCCTTTGCGCACCGCCTGCCCCTCGGTGAAATTGATGGCGACGATGCGGCCGGACTGCTCGGCGGCGATCTGCACGGACTCGTCGGCGAGCAGGCTGCCCACCGAGCGGATCTGCACGCTGGGCCGGGCGAGGGTCGCCGACGCGACCTCCACCGGCGGCGGCCGCCGGGCCCCGCCTGCGCCAGCGCCTGCCCCCGGACCGGCGCCGGGCTTTGCCGGTGCGGCGGCCGTGGCCGGGGCATTGCCGCCCTTCTGGGTCTCCCCGCGGACGAGGGCGGCGAGCCCCGCGTCGATCGGACCGGAGAGGACGGGCGGAAGGTTGCCGGACGAATAGGCCCAGGCGCCCGCGCCGACGGCGGCGATCAGGGTGAGGGCGATGACGGACGCGCGCATCGAAGCTCCCGGAAGGACGGCCGGATCCGCACACCCGGAAAGGCGGGCCGGATCCGCTGCGGCGAAGATGTTAAGGCATACGTATGACCACGGTCATTCCTACGGGCACTTTGAGGCATCCGTTCGACGAATTTTGCCGTCGCGGCATCACGCTTGCGCGAGGAGGGGCGGAGGGGGCGGGAGGAGAAGAGGCCCGTTCAGGCGCCGGTGCGCGGATCGGGCAGGGCGCCAGGAGGCAGAAAAGGATCTGACCGGCGCAGGATAGGCGATGTTCCGCATTTGTTTAATCAGTAACCGCCTTTTCTGCCGCTTTCGGGCGGGCAGCGGCCGGAGGGCTCCGGCCGGGACATGCGGATGACGAAATTTCCGGCACGCGCGGCAACATTTTCGCGCAAGATCTGCAAATGCGACCTTGACGAATGCCTGCGCCCGGTCTACCCGTTCACGCGCCCCGCGGGGAGCCGGAACGGACCCCGGCGGGGAGAGCGGGCTTGTCGCATGTCAGGCGGCGCGGTTCTTCGGGGAAGAACGGTGCGGACATCCGGCAGGGCCATGGACACCAGGGATCGGGACATGAACGGCCGGATCATTCTCGTACTTATGGGGCGCGCTGCCGGGGCGGTATGACACCGTCCGGACACGACAGCGCGCGGATGCACGGGGGCCTTGTCGGGCCCCTTTTTCGTTCCGGTCCCCGGGCGTGATCGAGTGTCCCTCCAGCCCGGACCTCCCTTCGGCAACTTTACCGGCTTCTCTGACGCATCAAAAGAACGGTCGCGACGGGAATAGAGCGCACCGCGTCGGACGAGAAGGGCCGGGTCTCCAGGAGAGATTTCGAGATGGCACGCGAGATGACGGGCGCGGAGATGATCCTGCAGGCCCTGGTGGATCACGGGGTCGACACGATCTTCGGTTATCCGGGCGGCGCCGTTCTGCCGATCTATGACGAGATCTATCAGCAGGATCGCGTTCGTCACGTGCTCGTCCGTCATGAGCAGGGCGCCGGCCACATGGCCGAAGGCTATGCCCGCTCCACCGGCAAGCCCGGCGTCGCGCTGGTCACCTCGGGTCCGGGCGCCACCAACATGGTGACGCCGCTGGCCGACGCGCTGATGGACTCCATCCCGGTCGTCTGCATTTCCGGCCAGGTCGCCACCCATCTCATCGGCTCGGACGCCTTCCAGGAGTGCGATACCGTCGGCGTCACCCGGCCGTGCACCAAGCACAACTGGCTGGTCCGCTCCATCGACGACCTGTCGCGCATCCTGCATCTGGCCTTCTATGTCGCCACCCATGGCCGTCCGGGCCCGGTGGTCGTCGACGTGCCGAAGGATGTCCAGCTGGCGAAGGGCATCTACACCCCGCCCGGCAGCGTGCCCCACAAGACCTATCGCCCGAAGGTCAAGGGCGATCTGGAGCAGATCCGCACCGCCGTTGCCGCCATGGCCAAGGCCAAGCGGCCGGTCTTCTATACCGGCGGCGGCGTCATCAATTCCGGCCCGGCGGCGAGCCAGCTGCTGCGCGAGCTGGTGCGGCTCACGGGCTTCCCCATCACCTCCACCCTGATGGGTCTGGGTGCCTATCCGGCGTCCGACAAGCAGTGGCTGGGCATGCTGGGCATGCACGGCACCTACGAGTCGAACATGGCGATGCACGACTGCGATCTGATGATCGCCATCGGCGCCCGCTTTGACGACCGCATCACCGGCCGTCTCGATGCCTTCTCGCCCAATTCGGTGAAGATCCACGTCGACATCGACCCGTCCTCCATCAACAAGACGGTGAAGGTCGACATTCCGATCATCGGCGACGTCGCCCATGTTCTGGAAGACATGATCGCGCTGTGGCGCTCCCAGTCGGCGCGGGCCGACAAGAGCGTGCTCGCTCCGTGGTGGAAGCAGATCGAGCAGTGGCGTTCGGTCGACTCGCTGAAGTATCGCAAGCGCACCGACGTCATCATGCCCCAGCAGGCCGTCGAGGCCCTGTGGCAGAAGACGAAGGACAAGGACGTCTACATCACCACCGAGGTCGGCCAGCACCAGATGTGGGCCGCCCAGTATTTCCGCTTCGAGCAGCCCAACCGCTGGATGACCTCGGGCGGCCTCGGCACCATGGGCTATGGCCTGCCGGCGGCGATCGGCGTGCAGATGGCCCATCCCGACGCCCTCGTCATCGACATTGCCGGTGACGCCTCGATCCTGATGACCATCCAGGAGATGTCCACCGCGGTCCAGCATGGCGCGCCGGTGAAGATCTTCATCCTGAACAACCAGTACATGGGCATGGTGCGCCAGTGGCAGCAGCTGCTGCATGGCAACCGGCTGTCCCACGCCTATACCGAGGCGCTGCCGGACTTCGTGAAGCTGGCCGAGGCCTATGGGGCGGCCGGCCTGCGCATCGAGAAGCCGTCG
>JBBSSF010000361.1:0-4334 GCA_038242345.1 Hyphomicrobiales bacterium | reverse complement strand
CGGCGCGCCGGTCGATCTGGCCGACGGCTACATCCATTTCTCGACGGCGGACCAGGTGCGCGAGACCGCGGCGAAGCATTTTGCCGGCCAGACGGACCTGCTTCTGGTGGCCGTTGCCGGCGACAGCCTCGGTGCGGCGCTGCGCTACGAGCCCTCCCGCGGCGGGGCGCTGTTCCCGCATCTCTATGCGTCCCTTCCGGTTTCCGCCGCGCTGTGGGTCCGCCCGCTGCCGGCCGCTCCGGCGGGCGGGCATCTCTTTCCGGAGGATCTGATGTGACCCTGACCTTCGATGCCCTGGCCCGGGCGGCAATGTTCCGCCTCGATCCCGAGACCGGCCACAAGCTGGCGATCCGGGCGCTCTCCCTCGGTCTCGTGCCGCCGGCGCCGGTGGTGGATGACTGGCGTCTGCGGACGAGCCTGTTCGGGCTGTCCTTTCCCAACCCGGTCGGTCTGGCGGCCGGGTTCGACAAGGATGGTGAAGTCGCCGACGCCCTGTTCCGATCGGGCTTCGGCTTCGTCGAGATCGGCACGGTCACGCCGCGGCCCCAGCCCGGCAATCCGCAGCCGCGCCTGTTCCGTCTGGTGCCGGATCGCGCTGTCATCAACCGCATGGGCTTCAACAACAAGGGCCATGCCGCGCTGCTGGCGCGCCTGAAGAAGCACCGGCCGGCGGGAATCCTCGGCATCAACATCGGCGCCAACAAGGACTCGGCCGACCGCATCTCCGATTATGTCGACGGGGTCGCGGCCTTTGCGCCCTATGCCTCCTATTTCGTGCTGAACGTGTCCTCGCCCAACACGCCGGGCCTGCGCGAGCTGCAGGGCCGGGCGGCGCTGGAGGATCTGCTGGCGCGGGTGGTGGAAGCGCGCGAGGCGGCGCGGCCGGCGGCCGGCCGGCGGGTGCCGCTGATCCTGAAGGTCGCCCCCGATCTGAGCGAGCAGGACATCGACGACATCGCCGGGGCGGCGCTGTGGGCCTCCATCGACGGCATGATCGTCTCCAACACCACGCTGTCCCGGGGCGGGCTGACCGACCCGCAGGCGAGGGAGACCGGCGGCCTGTCGGGGGATCCGCTGTTCCGCATGTCCACCATCGTGCTGGCGCGGTTCCGCCAGCGTCTGGCCGGGCGCATCCCGCTCATCGGGGTGGGGGGCATCTCCTCCCTGGAAAGCGCGATCGCCAAGATCGAGGCCGGCGCCGACCTGATCCAGATCTATTCCGCCCTTGTCTTTGAAGGCATGGGGCTGGTGCCCCGCATCGTCTCCGGCCTCTCGCGCACCGTCGTCGAGCGCCGGCTGGCCAAGCTGTCCGACATGGTCGGCACCCGGGCCGATGCGTGGGCCGCCGAGACGCCCTGATGCCGCTTCCGAGGTGTTTCCCCCATGGCGCTGACCATCTGGCACAATCCCCGCTGCTCCACCTCGCGCAAGACGCTGGCGCTCCTCACCGAACGCGGCCTCACGCCGACGGTGCGCCTCTATCTGACCGAGCCGCCGACGCGTGACGAGCTGACCGCGGTGCTGGCCGCCTCCGGCCTCACCGCCCGCGGACTGCTGCGGGCCAAGGAGCCGCTTGCCGCCGAACTCGGGCTGAAGCAGGCCGACGAGGACACGATCCTTGCCGCCATGGTGGCCCATCCGATCCTGATCGAGCGGCCGGTGGTGATTTCCGGCGACCGGGCCGCCCTCGGCCGCCCGCCGGAAGCCGTGACGGAGATCCTGTGACATCCTCCCTGCGGATGGTCTCTGCCCGCCGTCGTCCGCGGCCCCGGCCGGTCCGGGTGCTGGTGGCCGGCTTCGGGCCCTTTCCCGGCGTGCCGGACAATCCGGCCGCCGCGGTGGCGCGGCGCTTTGCCGGCCGCATGGCGCGGCATCAGATGCCGGGCCTGAGCCTCAAGGCCGTCGTGGTGCCGACGACCTGGGAGCTGCTCGACGACCTGCCCGGCGTGTTCGCCCGGGTGCGCCCGGACATCATCATCGCCCTCGGCGTCGCCGTGGAGGCGCCGGTGGTGCGCATCGAGACCGTGGCGGTCAACCGGGCGACGCGGATTGCCGTCGATGCCGTCGGCGCCCGGGCGCGCTCGCGCCGCCTCAGCGCCGATGGTCCGCCGGTGCTGCACGCCCCGGCCGATCCCGGCCAGCTGGTGCGGGCGGCCCGCGCCCGCGGCCTGCCGCTGCGCATTTCGCGCGATGCCGGCGACTATCTCTGCAATGGCCTGTTCTACGAGGCGGCGCGGCTGGTGCGCGCAAGTGCCCGCCCGATGCGGCTCGCCTTCGTACATGTCCCACGTCCGCACATGGCCCGGGGCGCCCGGCCCGAGGACTTCGACGCGGTGGTGGATCTGGCGATTGCCGCCCTCAAGGCCGGACTGTGAGCGGAAAGTCCAAGTGGCTGAAGGGCTTCCCGCGCCGCGAGAGAGGTGTTTGCGGCTGATTCCCCTTTGGCGGCAAGGGGGTGGGACGTTCACAGAAAGACGTATTTCGGTTGTCTGCGTGCAATCCTATAATTTCGTCCAATAAACTGCCTTTCCACATATGTGAGATCAGGGATCATCATGTACCGCGATCGCATCCGCCAGGCATCCCTCTGGGGCAAGGTCGTCAGCGCCGAGGAGGCCGCCCTCCACATTCGCGACGGCATGACCGTGGGCATGAGCGGATTCACGCGTGCCGGCGAGGCCAAGGCCGTGCCGATGGCTCTGGCGGCCCGTGCCAAGCACGAGCCGCTGAAGATCACCCTCATCACGGGTGCGTCTCTCGGCAACGACCTCGACAAGCAGCTGGCCGAGGCCCACGTCCTCTCCCGCCGCATCCCCTTCCAGTCCGATCCGGGCCTGCGCAAGGCGATCAACAATGGCGAGGTGATGTTCGTCGACCAGCATCTCTCCGAGACCGTGGAGATGCTGAGGACCCGTCAGCTCGGCCCCGTTGATGTGGCCGTCATCGAGGCGGTGGCGATCACCGAGTCGGGCGGCATCATCCCGACCACTTCCGTCGGCAACTCCGCCACCTTCGCGATCCTGGCCGAGAAGGTGATCGTCGAGATCAACCTGACCCAGCCGCTGGAGCTGGAAGGCCTGCACGACATCTACATCCCGACGCGCCGTCCGTTCCGCGAGCCGATCCCGGTGGTCGCCCCGGAGAGCCGCATCGGCCTGCCCTTCATCCCGATCGACCCGGCCAAGATCGCCGCCATCGTGGTGACCCAGAAGCTCGACAGCGCCTCCAACGTCTCCGAGCCGGATTCCGAGACCCGCGAGATCGCCGGCCACCTGACGGACTTCCTGAAGAACGAGGTCGATCGCGGCCGGCTCGGTCTCTCGCTCCAGCCGCTGCAGGCCGGCATCGGCACCATCGCCAATGCGGTGCTGCACGGCTTCATCGATTCGCCTTTCCATGACCTGAAGATGTATTCCGAGGTGCTTCAGGACTCGACCTTCGACCTGTTCGATTCGGGCAAGATGGTCTTTGCCTCCGGCTCGTCGATCACCCTGTCGAAGAGCAAATATGAGCAGGTCATCAAGAATATCGGGAAGTACAAGTCCCGTCTGATCCTGCGGCCGCAGGAAATCAGCAACCATCCGGAAATCATCCGGCGGCTGGGGCTGATCTGCATCAATACGGCGCTTGAATTCGACATCTACGGCAACGTGAATTCGACGCACGTGAACGGCACCCACATGATGAATGGCGTGGGCGGCTCCGGCGACTTTGCCCGCAATGGCTATCTCTCGGTGTTCGTCACCAAGTCGATCGCCAAGGGCGGGGCGATCTCTTCGGTGGTGCCGATGGTAACCCATGTCGACCATTGCGAGCACGATGTCGATCTGGTGGTGACCGAGTGCGGCATTGCCGACCTGCGTGGCCTTGCCCCGCGGGAGCGCGCCCGGCTCATTATCCAGAACTGCACCCATCCGCTCTACCGCGACCAGCTCACCGACTATTTCGAGCGGGCCTGCAAGCGCGGTGGCCAGACCCCGCACGTGCTGGAGGAAGCCTTCTCCTGGCATCTGGCCATGCGGGACAAGGGCAGCATGCTTCTGGGCAGCAAGGCCGAGGCCGTCGAGGCGGTCTGATCCGCACCACGCCTGTCCGGTTTCTTTCCGACGCCCCGGCCGGCATCTGCCCGGCCGGGGCGTCTGCATGTCGGGAGACCCCATCCGGAGCCGGCCGGATGGCGGCTGCAATCAAACCGTCATGGAAGCGTGGTCCGGTGCGGGCCCGATACGGGTGCCGCCGGGTCTGCCGGCGGCACCCCCCCGCAAGATGGGAGAAGGTCCCCATGAAATCGGCGATCCTGGAACGCCGTGGCGAAACTGGCAGCCTGCTCGCGG
>JBBSSF010000360.1:0-4369 GCA_038242345.1 Hyphomicrobiales bacterium | reverse complement strand
CTGCCCGACATGCGCGAGGCCGATGACGAGACCATCCGCTCGGCCCATCTCTTCGTCGACACCTCGGCGGCGGTGGCGGAAGCCGGCGATCTGGTCCAGCCGCTGGAAAAGGGGCTGATCTCGGTGGAGGATCTGGAAGCCGATCTCGCCGCCCTGGTGCACGGCCGCCATCCGGGCCGCAGCAGCGACGACCAGATCACCCTCTTCAAGTCCGTCGGCACGGCGCTGGAAGATCTGGCCGGGGCGCTTGCCGTGATGCGGGCCCTCGGGGATGCCCGGTGAGAGCACCCGGGTACCGGCTCTCGGCCCATGCCATCGTCTCGGCCGACGACCGGATGACCGATGCCGCCGGCGCCTTTCCCGACGCGCTGCGCAATGAGGCCGACTTCGCCAGCTTCCAGGCCGCCCTCGACCAAGCGCGGCTGACCCTGCTCGGGCGCGCCTCCCATGAGGCCGCCCCCAATTTCCGCGGCCGGCTGCGGATGGTGGTCACCCGCTCGGTATCCGCCCTCGAATGGCACTCCGAGGCCTGGTGGTGGAACCCGGCCGGCCTCGCCCTGGCCGAGGCGCTGGCGGCGGTCATTCCCGGCGGCGGCGACGTGGCCGTCCCCGGCGGACGCGACATCTTCGATCTCATCGGCCCGGCCGGCTTCGACAGCGTGCATCTGGCCCGCGCCACCGGCGTCGCGCTCCCCGGCGGGCGGGGCATGTTCTCCGCCTGCGAGACCGGAACGCCGGTCGCGCGGCTGCTGTCGGCCGGCGGTCTCGTCGCGGCCGCCCCGGTCTGGCTCGATGCCCCGGCCGGCATCAGCCTCACCCTGTGGCAGCGCCCGGCGGCATCCTGAGCCGGCGAAAGAACCTGGCCGTCCGCCCCCCCGGGCTCCGTCTGACGACGGGGCCTTTTTCATTTGCGGCCGCGGCATGGCAAAAATGCCGCGCAAATCAGCATCGGGCGCCTGAAATTTAGAACGGCAACCTTACAAAGCGCGTCATTTTATCCTTGAGCCCTGACCGGAGTCCGTTTTTAATCAGGGGTGTTGGTCCGCCGCGCGCGACCCGCGCGGCTCCCTCTTCCTCCGGAGCAGGGGCGCGCATGAACAGAATCCTGAAGGCAGTTCTCTCCTCGCTGATTGAAACCGGCCGGCTGGAGGTCACCACCTCCGATGGCGAGACGCACAGCTTCGGTCCGGGTCCGGGACCTGCGGTGCGCATCCGCTTCACCAGCCGCGCGGCCGAGCGTGCGGTGGTCCTCGATCCCGAACTCGCCTTGGGCGAGGCGTTCATGGACGGCGGCCTCGTCATCGAGGAAGGCCGGATCTACGACTTCCTGGACCTGGTGCTGCGGCATTCCGGCGGCATTCCGCCGGCCTGGTGGATGAAGGCCCTGGGCAAGGTGCGCTATCTGCTGCGCCGGCTGCACCAGCACAACACCCTTGGCCGGGCGCGGCGCAACATCGCCCATCATTATGATCTGGATGGCGCGCTCTACCGGCTCTTCCTCGACTCCGACAAGCAATATTCCTGCGCCTATTTCGAGCGGGACGACAGCACGCTGGAAGAGGCCCAGCTCGCCAAGAAGCGGCATCTGGCGGCCAAGCTGCTGCTGAAGCCCGGGCAGAAGCTGCTCGACATCGGCTCCGGCTGGGGCGGTCTCGGCCTCTATCTGGCCGAGATGGGCGGCGGCGACGTCACCGGCGTGACCCTCTCGGAGGAGCAGTTCGGCATCTCCAACGCCCGCGCCGAGGAGCGCGGCCTCGCCGACCGGGCGCGCTTCCTGCTGAAGGACTACCGGGCCCTGGAAGGCCCGTTCGACCGCATCGTGTCGGTGGGCATGTTCGAGCATGTCGGCATCGGCCATGTCCGGGAATATTTCGATCAGGTCCGCCGCCTGATGGCGCCGGATGGCGTGATGGTGCTGCACTCCATCGGCCGCTTCGATGGCCCGGGCCAGACCAATCCGTGGATCCAGAAATATATCTTCCCCGGCGGTTACATTCCGGCGCTGTCGGAGGTCCTGCCCGTCATCGAGAAATCGGGCCTCAAGGTCACCGACATCGAGATCCTGCGCCTGCATTATGCCGAGACCCTGAAGGCCTGGCGGGAACGCTTCATGGCACGGTGGGACGAGGCCGCCCAGCTCTATGACGAGCGGTTCTGCCGGATGTGGGAATTCTATCTGGCGGCGTCCGAGACGGCCTTCCGGCATCAGGACATGATGGTGTTCCAGATCCAGATCACCCGCCGGCAGGATGCGGTGCCCCTGACCCGGGACTACATCTTCCATGCCGAACAGGCCCTGCGGGCCCGGGAATCCGCCCGGCTCCATCCGCCGCTGCGGCTGGCAGGCGAATGACCCCCGGCGCGGCCGGGCCGTCCCCTCCCTGACGGGACGCAGCCGGCCGGGCCGGGATCAGGCGCCCTCGGCCACGCACACCTGGTTGCGGCCGCTGCTCTTGGCCCTGTAGAGGGCGCCGTCGGCGGCGTTCACCAGCTTCATGTAGTCCGGATGGCCGCCGAACTGGGCGACCCCGAGGGACGCCGTGACGTGAATGAAATTGCCGCTGCCGATGTCGATGCGGGTCTTCTCGATGGTGCCGCGGACCCGTTCGGCGAAGCGGACGGCATCCTCGACCCGGGTCTCGACCAGGACGACCAGGAATTCCTCGCCGCCATAGCGGAACACGAAGTCGCCGATGCGCACGGTCTCCAGCACGACTTCGGCGCACTGCTTCAGCACCGCATCGCCGCTGGCGTGGCCATACTGGTCGTTGATGCCCTTGAAATGATCGAGGTCGATCATGACCACCGACAGCGCGCGGTCCATCTGTCGGGTGAACGAGACCTCCCGGGACAGCACCGTGTCCATGAAGCGCCGATTCAGCATCCGGGTCAGCGGATCGCGTCCGCCCTCGATGCGGGAGGCGGCATTGAAGCAGTCGCCCAGCAGCGACTTGATCTCGTTGATGCGGGCCTGAAGACGGGCGAGAAGCGCCGGGCTGTCGGCCTCGCCGGACCTGAGTCCCGGCAGGATGGTGCCGTCGATCTCGCCCACATAGGCCGTGATGCGCTGGAGCTCGGCCATGCCGCCGAACACGACGCTGCCGCGATGGGTGAGCCACAGGCCGAATTCGGACGCGCGCAGCGAGGGCAGCGCCTCCATGCCCGCCCGTGCGGCGACCGAGAACAGCATGTTCTGCACCCATTCGGCGATGGCCGCACGCTGGGCCTCGCGCTCCTGGGTGAGGTTCTGCCCGAGGGAGAACAGCCGGTAGGCTTCCTCGTTGCGCTCGGCCCGGCTGTTCTCGCGGGTGAACGCCGTGCTCATGATCTCGACGGCGATGTTCAGGGTGTCGGAGGTCAGCCGCAGCATGGCGATGACGGCTTCCGGCGCGCTGGTGCGGCGGATGATGCCGGCGGTCAGCCCCTCGTTCAGCATCCGCCAGGAGCGGTAGACCTGCTCGATGGGCAGGTTGATGCGGGCGTGCACCTCGCCGACCACCAGCTGCCGTTCGGCCATGGCGGTGAAGTCCGGCGGCGCATCGGCGGGAAAGAGATCCAGCAGCCAGCCTCTCAGGGTATGGCGCAGCTTCGACTGTACCATGTCATGGGACAGGAAGCGGCCAGCCTCGGTGTCGGCCTCCAGGATCCGGTAGAAGCGCTCGACCAGATGCGGCGCCTCGGCCTCGACGACCCCCGCCAGGGCGCGGCGCACGTCCGCCGGCACCCCCTCCTGCAACGCGGTCCATTCGCGTTCGAGGAGTGCGGTGTCGTGATCCTTGATGAGTGTCCTGGGCATCGGCTTCCCTTTCCGCGCGCACCGGTACCGCCCCGTCGCGGAGGCCTTGCCAGCGGCGGCGCCAGCTTATCCGGACCGGCTTTCCCCCCGCCAATCCGGGAGACACCGGACGTCCCGTTCACGGGCGGCAGCCGATCCGTCGCGCCCGCCGGGGGCGCCCGGCAGTCGTCCGCGGCGGACGCATCTGCAGGCGAAGTGGAGACCGGTTCGCGTGAAGAAAATGCGTCATCTCAAGAATCTAGAGCCTCTTCCCGAGACCCGGGGCGAAGGGAAAATGCTCTAGGCACCCGAAGCGGTTCCGGCTAGAGTGACGGACAAGACTGGGGACTGGCACGTGCGTCCGTCCTCCCTCCGCCGGCCCCGCGGAAGGAGGACGCCGGGTCGTCTCCCATACTCAAGGATGGGCACACCGTCCGCCCCCTCTCCCCGGGGCGACAGGTGCGAAAGACAGCCGGTTCATGAACGTCCAGGATCCCGTCAGCTCCGCCGCTCCGGCGGTCGCGCGCGTCGTGCCGCACAATGTGGAGGCGGAGCGCCAGCTTCTGGGCACCATCCTCGTCAACAACGAGGTCT
>JBBSSF010000359.1:0-4410 GCA_038242345.1 Hyphomicrobiales bacterium | reverse complement strand
GACATGTCCGGCCCCTATCGCGATGTGCAGGGCCCGACCAGCGTGGCCGCGGCCAAACAGGCGGCGGCCGAGTTCATGGCCGAAAACCCCGACATCAAGGTGGAGGTGATCGCCGCCGACCACCAGAACAAGGCCGATGTCGGCGTGTCCGTGATCCGCGAATGGTTCGACCAGGGCGGCGTCGACATGATTACCGACATCGGCAACTCGTCGCTGGCGCTGGCCGCCCGCTCCATCGTGGAATCCAAGGACAAGGTGGCGATCGTCACTTCGGCCGGCTCGTCGGACCTGACCGGCAAGAGCTGCTCGCCGAACCTGGTGCACTGGGGCTGGGACTCGTGGGCGGTGGCGCATTCCACCGGCTCGGCGCTGGTGAAGGATGGCGGCGACCGCTGGTTCTTCATCACGCCCGATTATGCCTATGGCCACGCCCAGCAGGCCGACACCACGAAGTTCGTGGAAGCCGCCGGCGGCAAGGTGGTGGGCGCCGCCGTCTATCCCTTCCCCGGTACTACGGATTTCTCGGCCTATCTGCTCCAGGCCCAGGCGAGCGGGGCCAATGTCATCGGCTTCACCTCGTCGGGGGCCGATCTCGGCAACGGGCTGAAGCAGGCCCAGGAGTTCGGCATCCCCCAGGCCGGCATCAAGCAGGCGGCGATGATCGGCTACATCAACGATGTCATGGGCATCGGCCTCGATGTCGCCGGCGGGCTGAACCTCACCGAGACTTTCTACTGGAACCTGAACGACCGCACCCGGTCGTTCATGGAGCGCATCAGGCCGTCGCTGCCGGCCAACACCTTCCCGAACATGAGCCAGGCCGGCAACTATTCCGGCGTGCTGCATTATCTGAAGGCCGTGAAGGCGGTGGGCGTCGAGAAGGCCAAGGCGTCGGGGCTTGCGGTCATGCAGGCCATGAAGGCCATGCCCACCGATGACGATGCCTTCGGCCCCGGCATGATCCGCGCCGACGGCCGCAAGATCCATCCGGCCTATCTGTTCAAGGTGAAGACCCCGGCCGAGAGCACCGGCCCCGGCGATGTCTACACCCTGATTTCCACCACCCCGGCCGATCAGGCCTTCCGCCCGATGGCGGACGGCAACTGCCCGCTCGTGAAGTCCTGATCCCTTGCGGCCGGCCGGGTTCCGAAAGGGCCGGCCGGCCGGTTCCGTTCCGATCCGAGACCCAATTCTGGAGACCCAGCGCCATGACGGCGGACACCCGGCCCATGATCGATCTTCGCACCTACACCATCCGGCCGCGCGGCATGGCGGAATTCCTGGACGTGTTCGACCGGCTGGCGATGCCGGTGCAGCTGCGCCATCTGGGGCCGCCGCTCGCCTTCTTCGTCAGCGACATCGGCCCGCTCAACCAGGTCGTCCACCTGTGGGCCTATGACAGCCTCGCCGATTATGATGCCCGCCGCACGGCGCGGGATGTGGATCCGGACTGGCCGGCCTATCTCAAGGCCTCCGGCCATCTGATCCTCGCCCAGGAAAACCGGTTCGTGCGGCGGGTGGAATTCCCGTCGCTGGCGGGTCTGTGAACCGGCAAAGGAGGGAGTGCCGATCATGAGCGACGCGAAATCGGGATGGCTGGGGCTCTCCGGCCGGGTGTGCGTGGTGACGGGTGCCGGCGGCGGCATCGGCCGGGCGATCGTGCTGGGCTTTGCGGCCGAGGGGGCGAAGGTGCTGGCGCTGGATCTCAGCGCCGACCATGTCGCCGAAACCGCCAATCTGGCCCGCGCAGCCGGCGGCACAGTGGTGCCCATGGTGGCGGATGCCTCAAAGGAGGCCGACATCGAGGCCGCCGCCCGCCAGTGCGACGAGAGCTTCGGCGCCTGCGATATCCTCGTCAACAATGCCGGGCTGCTGCGTCCGGGCGGTCTCGACAGCCTGACGGCGGCCGAGTGGAACCGGCTGATCGAGGTCAACCTCACCGGCTATTTCCTGCACGCCCAGATCTTCGGCCGGCGGATGCTTGCGGCCGGGCACGGCACCCTCATCCATGTGGCCTCGATCGCCGGCGGCTTCCCGCAGGATTTTTCCGGCGCCTACAGCGTCGGCAAGGCCGGGGTGCGCATGCTGTCCCAGCAGCTTGCCACCGAATGGGGGCCGCGCGGCGTGCGCTCCAATGTGGTGAACCCGGGCCTCATCCGCACGCCGCTGAGCGCCGCCTTCTATGCGACGCCCGGCCTCAAGGAGGCCCGCGAGGCCCTCATTCCGGCCCGCCGCATCGGCCGGCCCGAGGACATCGCCGATGCGGTGCTGTTCCTCGCCAGCGACCGCGCCTCCTACATCACCGGCGACGAGATCACCGTGGATGGCGGCTTCACCCGCACCATCATGAACCTCATCCCGCGCCCGGGCTTCGACGGACCCAAGGGTTGAGACCAGAAATCCCCGAACGGGATCCTCCGGCCGTCCGGTGCGGCTTTCGCGTGTGTCCCCCGGGGGGGCAGATGAGAAACCGGCTCCCGTCGGCGGCCCGTGTCCCTGATGGGGGACGCCGCGCGTCCCGGCAGTGCCCCGCGCGGATTTCCCTCGCCGCGCTGCGGTGCCGGGGAGCACCCGGCCGGCGGTCAGGGACGGCGGGTGCCACCATCGCGCCCGGTCCGGCCGGGCGCAGCCGGGCCGCGGACTTTCCGTGCCTCCCGCGGGGCGCCCGCGAGATGCGCGGCGCTGCCGGGGAGGGCAGGCGGCCTTCCGGGACTTCGGCCTCGGGCCGGGGCCGCTCAGGCGGAGCCCGGCTCCTCGTCCATCACGGCGACATTGCGGGTGAGGGTCTTCAGGGTGCGGATGAGAGTTTCCAGCTCGTCCGGGGAGAGGCCCGCCAGCAGCCGGTCTTCCCGGGCATGGGCGACGGCGAGGATCTCGTCCTTGAGATGGCGGCCGTCCTCGGTGAGGGAGGCTTCGGTCCGCCGGCCGGAGCCGGGGCGCAGCCGGATCAGGCCGCGCTCCAGAAGCACGGTCATCGAGCGGCTGACGGCGGCCTTGTCGAGGCCGACCATCTGGGAAATGCGGGCGCCCGTCGACCAGTCTTCCACGGCGAGATGGCAGATCACCCGCCACTCGACGAAGCCGATGCCGAAGCGCTGGCGATAGACCGTGGAGGAGCTGGACGACAGCTTGTTGGCGAGCCCGGTGAGGAGGGCGGGCACGCAACGCGACAGGTCGATGCCGCGCGGTTCCGGCCCGGCCGCAGGCGCCGCCTCTGCCGCCCGGCCGGCTTCGGCCACGGGCAGTCGGGCGTCATCCGACGTCGAGGGGACGGGAAGGCCGGAGTGCAGCGTCATCGTCTGTCCTTGGGTTCCAGGCCCCGGACGGTCCGGTGCCTGAGCTTTCAGCCCGCGGGGTCCCGCCCCGAGAGCCCGGTGCCTGAGATCTCGGCCTTGGCAGGCCCGGCCAACCGCGGCACCGGAAAAGTCTTCCGCTTCGGACCGGACCCCGGAGGGGCCTTCAGTCCCAACCGATCATAAAGGTGAATGGATCATGGGAAAAGACTTGAGCAAGAAAAAAGTCGCGCTCATCACCGGCGGCGCCGACGGAATCGGCTGGGCGACATGCGAACGCTTTGACCGGGCCGGCTTTCGGGTGGTGATCGCCGATCTGAATCGTGCCCGGGCCGGGGAGCGGGCGGCCGAGCGTGGCCCCGATCATCTGGGGCTCGGGGTCGATGTGGCCTCCGAGGACGCCGTCGTCGCCTTGATGGCGGCGGTTGGCGAAGACTGCGGGCGGCTGGATGTGGTGGTCAACAATGCCGGCATCGGCGCGCCCCATATCCCGACCCGGGAACAGACCACCGAGGTGTTCGACCGGGTGGTCGACATCCACCTGCGCGGCACCTTCCTGATGTGCCGGGAGGCGAGCCGGCTGATGGCGGGCAAGGGCGGGGCGATCGTCAACATCTCGTCGATCGCCGGCCTCACCGGCCTGCCGCGGCGCAATGCCTATGGCGCGGCCAAGGCCGGCATCGTCGCGCTCACCCGCTCGCTGGCGGTGGAGTGGGCCGGGGAGGGGATCCGGGTCAACGCGGTGGCGCCGGGCTTCACCGAGACGGCGCTGGTGAAGAAGCTCGCCGACGACGGCTCCGTGGATGCCGACCGCCTGAAGCGCCGCATCCCCATGGGCCGCCTCGGCCAGCCGGAGGAGATCGCGGCGGCGATCCATTTCCTTGGCTCGGACGAGGCCAGCTACATCACCGGCGCGGTGCTGTCGGTGGATGGCGGCTGGGTCGCCTTCGGCGATGCGCAGTAATATCAAAGATCCTTGAAAAGGACTCTTTGGTATTCCGATGCAGATTTCCGATGCCACTGGGGCATATGAGAAATCTGCTGATCTTCAGGCGCTTGGGTGCGGTCAGAACTTCGTGCGCCTGGTATAAATTGCGGGACAAAAGAAAACGGGGCG
>JBBSSF010000358.1:0-4431 GCA_038242345.1 Hyphomicrobiales bacterium | reverse complement strand
GCCGAGAGCAGGGTCTCAACCAGAAGGCCCGCCGGCAGGCGCAGGAAGCCCGTCCAGCCCTGGCGCAGCTCCGGCCGGAACAGGGCCTGCACCAGACCGTCACCGGCGCGGCCCAGCTCGGCCTCCAGCTCGCTGCGGGCGGCATTCGCCCGGGTCATCAGGTCCGGGGTGTGGGTCTCCTCGGGGATGCGCAGGAGCCCCAGCCGATAGAGCAGCCGGCCGGCGAACACCGAGCCGCTGAGGCCCGAGATCGGGATGGCCAGAAGCAGGCCGGCCAGCGTCGGCGTCATCCACAGGAAGATCGCCGGCGAGATCACCCAGGCCGAGGCCCCGAGCACGATGCCGAACAGGGTGTGGCCCCAGTGGACGCGGACGAGGGTGGAAAGCGGCAGGCTGCCGCCATCGCGCCGCTGCACGCCCCAGCCGGAATCCCGCCCGGTCAGGATCGAGATCACGTGATGGGTCTGCATCATCATCATGACCGGGGCGATCAGCGCCGAGAGCAGGGTCTCAACCAGAAGGCCCGCCGGCAGGCGCAGGAAGCCCGTCCAGCCCTGGCGCAGCTCCGGCCGGAACAGGGCCTGCACCAGACCGATCATCTTCGGCAGCAAGAGCACGAACATCGAGGCGATGAACAGCGCGATCATCCGTTCGGTATCGAAGCGCGGCCACTCGGGGAACAGCGAGAAGTCGCCGCGGAAATATTCCGGCCGGATGAAATGGGCCTGCAGGGCCAGCGCCAGACCGGTGAGCATGAAGATCAGCCACAGCGGCGAGGCGAGATAGGACAGGATGCCGATGGCGAAATGCACGCGGTTCGGCCAGGCCAGCCCCTTGGCGCCGATCACGTTCAGATGCTGGAGGTTGCCCTGGGCCCAGCGGCGGTCGCGCACGGCCACGTCGATGAGGGCGGGCGGGCTTTCCTCCCACGAGCCGGACAGGTCCGGCAGCATGATGACCGCATAGCCGGCCCGGCGGATGAGGGCCGCTTCCACGAAATCATGGGAGAGGATCGGTCCGCCGAAGGGCTTGCGGCCGCGCAGCTCCGGCAGACCGGCCGACGCCGCAAAGGCCGGCACGCGGATGATGGCGTTGTGGCCCCAGTAGTTGCCGTCGCGGCCCTGCCACAGCGCCATGCCGCGGGCGACCACCGGGCCATAGACCCGGCCGGCAAACTGCTGGATGCGGGAGAACAGGCTGGTGCCCCCCGCCAGCACCGGCACGGTCTGGATGATGCCGGCCCGCGGGTCGGCTTCCATCGCCCGGGCCAGGGTGATGAGGGTGTCGGCGCTCATCAGGCTGTCGGCATCGAGCACGACCATGTGGTCGTAGCGCGCGCCCCAGCGGGTGACGAAATCCTGGACGTTGCCGGCCTTCTTGGCGGTGTTCTTGGTCCGCCGCCGGTACCACACGGCGATGCGGTCGCCGGTGGCGCGCCGGAGCGCCGCAATCGCCCGCACCTCGGCCACCCAGACATCCGGGTCCGTGGTGTCGCTGATGACGAAGATCTCGAAATGCCGGGCCGCGTCGCGGGCGATCAGCTCCTCGGCCATGGCGGCCAGACGGGCGACCGTGCGGGCCGGCTCCTCGTTGTAGACCGGCATCACCAGGGCGGTGCGCTTGGTGATCGGCTCGGAGCCGGAGAAGCGCGGCGCCGGCAGAAGCAGGCTCGCAAGCGCGGAGGTCGCGGCGATGGCAATCCAGGTGAAGGTGAGGGCGAACAGGAACACCAGCACCCATTCGAGCGCCGTGGTCTGGCCGACGGAGACCACGAGATACATCTCGTAGGTCCCGAAGGCCGACACCGCGGCGCCGCCGCCGAACACGATCAGCCGGGCGAGCCGGGTGAGAAGACCCGGCCCCCGGTCGAGCCTGGAGGGGCGCGGCCCCTTCCAGCGGTCGAGCTTCTGGATCGGCATCCGCAGAGGCGCCGGCGGGGGCGCGAAGCCCTGCGCCGGCGACTCAGATGGACGGGCAGGGCCCGCGGAAGAGGCGGCAGCGGTCACGCGGTCCACCGGTAGAGCCATGTCTCGCTGAGCTGCTTGGTACCGTCGCTCAGCACGAGACGGAGTTCGGAAAGCGGCGCACCGGAGGGATCCAGCTCGAAGCTGACCCGGTAGCCATTGGGCGTCGGCAGGGCATGTCCGGCCAGCCCGTAGAGCTTGCCGGCCGAGGCCCACAGGTCAGGCCGCACATTGGCGGGCAGGGGCGCCGCGGACTGGAAATCGACCACGAACAGCCGCCGCTCGCTCACCGGCGCCAGACCCGTCCGGGTGGCGACCACCCAGGCCAGATCCGGCGGGTTCGGCACGTTCGCGCCCCAGTGGATGCGATAGGCGATGGCATATTCGCTCTTGGCGGCAATCATGTCCTTCGGCCGCCAGAAGGCGACGATGTTGTCGTGCACCTCCTTGTCGGACGGGATCTCCACCAGCTGCACGGCGCCGCGCCCCCAGTCGCCGATGGGCTCCACCCAGGCCGACGGCCGGCGCTCGTAGAAGGATTCGAGATCGCCGAAATCCTCGAAGCGCCGCTTGCGCTGCACCAGGCCGAAGCCATGGGGATTGCGGTCCACGAAGGCCGAAAGCTGCAGGGTCGACGGATTGGACAGCGGCCGCCAGATCCATTCGCCGGCGCCGGTCCAGATCTCCAGCCCGTCGGAATCATGCACCGCCGGCCGGTAGTCGTCGAACCGGCCCCGGTTCGACGAATCGAACAGGAACATGGAGGTGAGCGGCCCGAGGCCCACATGGTCGAGGTCGACCCGCGGGAACAGGGTCATCTCCACATCCACCGTGGTGGCGGGACCGGGACGGATGGTGAAGCGGTAGGCACCCGTGACCGACGCGCTTTCCAGAAGCGCATGGATCACCAGCACGCTGGCATCCGGCTCCGGCCGCTCGATCCAGAAGCGGGTGAAGGCGGGGAATTCCTCGCCGCGGGGGTCGCCGGTGGCAAGCGCGATGCCGCGCGCCGACAGGCCATAGAGCTGGCCACGGCCGACGGCGCGGAAATAGGACGCGCCCTGGAAGACCATGACCTCGTCCATCCGGTCCGGCACATTCAGCGGGAAGCGGATGCGGAAGCCGGAGAGCGGCATGCCCTGGGGAACCGGGCGGCCGGCGACCAGCGGTCCGAAATCGAAGCTGGAGCCGCCCGCAGTCAGCGGAACGGCCCGGCCATCGGACACGATGAACAGATCGACCGGATGATCGAACAGGAAGCCGGCCGGCAGGAGATCCAGGGTGAAGCCCCGATTCTCGCCGAACCAGACAGTCGCCTCGGGCTTGAAGCGGATGTCGCGATACTGCTCGTAGGTGAGGTCCCGGAGGCTCTCCGGCAGCTTGGGCGGACGATCGTTCGCCGGCTGCTCCGAGAGGCGCCGGGCTTCGTCCAGAAGCCAGGTGCGCGAGAAGGGCACGCCGCCATCAGGCGGAGTCTGGGCTTCGGCCGGCGTGACGAGAGACGGCAGATAGCGGCCGATGCCGGAAAAAGCGAGTCCGGTCATGGAGGCAAGCGCACTGACGGAGGCGAGAAGGCGACGCCGGGTCATGACAGTTCCGCGAACGCAGCGGTTGGGACGGGTTGACCGCCCGGCCACACCAACCCGTGCGACCCGGCGGGGCAGACTGCTTCCGGAGAGGGGGAGCAGGAAGAGGAAAACATCATGCGTCTTAACATCAACCGAATATTGTCCGGCCCGGGGCGGCTTTCCGTAGCGGACGCTGGAAAAATGCAACCGCGCCGGTCCGGCCGGCCGCGCCACCGGAAATCCGGCAGGGCACGGCGGTCACTTGCCTGTCACAAACGCAAGAGCGTGACCTCTTCGGGGCAAAGCTCGCGGCCAAGAGCCGCAGGAATGTCGGCCACCACCGCCGGACCCGGCCGCAGCAGCCGGCGCACCAGCGGCCAGCCGCCATCGGCCAGATAGGCGCCATGGCCAACCGCCAGAATCACCGCATCCGCTCCGGACAGCCCATCGATGTCCGTCAGCGTCAGGCCCATGGCCCGGCGCACCGCCACCGGATCGGCCAGCGGATCATGCACCAGAACCCCGGCACCGAACGCCTCCAGCTCGTGCACCAGATCGACGACCTTGGAATTGCGCACGTCGTTGACGTCGGCCTTGTAGGTCACCCCGAGCACCGCGATCTTCGGCGCCGGTCCGAGGCCGGCCTTCAGGCAGGCCTGGATCACCCGGGTGGCGATGAAGGGCGCGACCGCCTCGTTGGTGGCGCGGCCGGCGAGAATCACCGCCGGCGAGAAGCCCTCGGCGAGCGCCTTGTGGGTCAGATAATAGGGATCGACGCCGATGCAGTGGCCGCCGACCAGCCCCGGCTCGAAGGGCAGGAAATTCCACTTGGTGCGCGCCGCCGCCAGCACGTCGCGGGTATCGAGCCCGAGCCGGGCGAACTCTATGTCTTGACGGTC
>JBBSSF010000357.1:0-4439 GCA_038242345.1 Hyphomicrobiales bacterium | reverse complement strand
CGCGGCGATCTTGGCCAGAAGGGCGAAATGCGGCCCCGGCAGGTCTTCGGCCGGGGGAATGCACATCAGGCCGGAAATCGTCAGGCCGTGCACCTCCCGGCAGCGGGCGACGAAGGCGGCCGCGTCCTTCGGCGGGATGCCGGCCTTCTGGGGCTCCTCGCCGGTGTTCACCTGCACATAGAGGGCGGGGTGCCGGTCGCGCTTGCGGCATTCCTCGGCGAGAGCGGCGGCCAGACGGTCGCGGTCGACGGTCTCGATGACATCGAACAGCTCGATGGCCTCGCGCACCTTGTTGGTCTGGAGCGGACCGATCAGGTGGAGCTGGAGATCGGGGAAACCGGCGCGCAGTTCCGGCCACTTGGCCTTGGCTTCCTGCACCCGGTTCTCGCCGAACACCCGCTGGCCGGCTTCGAGCACGGGGCGGATGCCGTCGGCGGCCACCGTCTTCGACACCGCGACCAGGGTGACGGAGCCGGGAGCACGGTTCCAGATGCGTTCGGCGCGGCGGATCGTGGTGCGCACGATGTCCAGCCGTTCGGCGGCGCTGTCCATGGGAAGACCCTCTCCAAGGCGACGGCCGGGGCAAATCGCCGTCTGGCAATTGCCGCCGGGACGTTCGCAATCATTGACCCGGTGCGGGATTTCTGGTGACAGTCCCCGCCGGATGCAAGCCCCGCGGAGCGGGGGCCGGCCGCATCTTTTTCCGCTGCGGGCCATGTGGGGGTCCGTTTCCGGGCGGAACGGGAATGGGGCCGGCATGGAACTGATATCAGAGGTCCTTGAAAAAGGACGCTTTGGTATTCCGGTGCAGATTTTCCATGCGATTGGTGCGTATGGAAAATCTGCTGACCTTCAGGCGCGTGGGTGCGGTCAGCACTTGCGTGCCTGGCATGATGCGTCGCGCCCCTGATGACGCTACCCGGGAAGACGACAAGCGATGACGAGCGAGCGGTTCAACGCCCGTGAAGTGGAGACGCGCTGGCAGGCCGTGTGGGCCGAGCGTGCGGTGTTCCGGACCCCGGACGAGGATCCGCGCCCGAAATATTATGTCCTGGAGATGTTCCCCTATCCGTCGGGTCGCATCCACATGGGCCATGTGCGCAACTATGCCATGGGCGACGTGGTGGCGCGCTACAAGCGCGCCCGTGGCTTCAACGTGCTGCACCCCATGGGCTGGGACGCCTTCGGCATGCCGGCCGAAAACGCGGCCATGAGCCACAAGGTCCATCCCCGCGCGTGGACCTATGCCAACATCGCCACCATGCGCGACCAGCTGAAGTCGATGGGTCTCTCCATCGACTGGTCGCGCGAGATCGCCACCTGCGACGTCGCCTATTATAGCCGCCAGCAGAAGCTGTTCCTGGATTTCCTGAAAGGTGGCCTGGTCGATCGCAAGACCTCCAAGGTCAACTGGGATCCGGTGGATCACACCGTGCTCGCCAACGAGCAGGTGATCGACGGCCGCGGCTGGCGCTCGGGCGCCCTGGTCGAGCAGCGCGAGCTGACCCAGTGGTTCCTGAAGATCACCAATTTCTCCGAGGACCTGCTGACGGCCCTCGACACCCTCGACCGCTGGCCGGACAAGGTCCGGCTGATGCAGAAGAACTGGATCGGCCGTTCCGAGGGCCTGCGGGTGCGCTTCGCCATCGAGGGCGCGCCCGTGGGCTCCATCTCGGATATCGAGGTGTTCACCACCCGGCCGGACACCCTCTACGGCGCCTCCTTCCTCGGCCTGTCGCCGGATCATCCGGTGGCGAAGGCGCTTGGGGCGAAGGATCCCGTGCTCGCCGCCTTCCTGGACGAATGCCGGCGCATGGGCACCAGCGCCGCCGCCCTGGAGACGGCCGAGAAGAAGGGCATGGCCACGGGCCTCGCCGTGCGCCATCCGCTGGATCCGGCGCGCACCGTGCCGGTCTGGGTCGCCAATTTCATCCTGATGGATTATGGCACCGGCGCCATCTTCGGCTGCCCGGCCCATGACCAGCGCGACCTCGACTTCGCCCGCAAGTACGACCTGACCGTGACCCCGGTCGTGCTGCCCCCCGACGCCGATCCGGCGACCTTTGCGGTGGCCGACGAGGCCTATACCGGCGAGGGCACCCTCTACAATTCCGCCTTCCTCGACGGGCTGGAGATCGCGGCCGCCAAGGAGGCGGTGGCGACGAAGCTGGAAGCCGAGACGCTGTCCGGCCGGCCGGTCGGCGCGCGCCAGGTGAACTATCGCCTGCGCGACTGGGGCATCTCGCGCCAGCGCTACTGGGGCTGCCCGATCCCGGTGATCCATTGCGAGGTCTGCGGCGTCGTGCCCGTGCCGGACAAGGACCTGCCGGTGACGCTGCCCGACGACGTCTCCTTCGACGTGCCCGGCAATCCGCTCGACCGGCATCCGACCTGGAAGCATGTCGCCTGCCCGTGCTGCGGCAAGCCCGCCCGGCGCGAGACCGACACCATGGACACCTTCGTGGATTCGTCCTGGTATTTCGCCCGCTTCACGGCGCCGAACGCCGAGACGCCGACGGTGCCGGCGATCGTCAATCACTGGCTGCCGGTCGACCAGTATATCGGCGGTGTCGAGCACGCGATCCTGCATCTGCTCTATTCGCGTTTCTTCGTGCGGGCGATGAACGCCACCGGCCATGCCTCCGTGCCCCATGGCGAGCCCTTTGCGGGCCTGTTCACCCAAGGCATGGTGGTGCACGAGACCTACAAGGCCGCCGATGGTGCGTGGGTGTCGCCGGCCGACATCCGCATCATCGAGGAGAACGGGTCCCGCCGGGCCTTCCTCGTCGACAGCGAGGAGCCGGTGACCATCGGCTCCATCGAGAAGATGTCGAAGTCGAAGAAGAATGTCGTCGACCCGTCCGACATCATCGAGAGCTGGGGCGCCGATACGGCGCGCTGGTTCATGCTGTCCGATTCGCCGCCCGACCGCGACGTGATCTGGACCGAGGAGGGCGTGCAGGGTGCGCACCGCTTCGTCCAGCGCGTCTGGCGTCTGGTGGGCGATGTGGCGGCGCGGCCGGCGTCCGGCGATCCGCTGGCCTCGGCCACCGGCACCGGGCTGCTGAAGGCCGCTCACCGCACCCTGAAGGCGGTCGAGGCCGACATCGAGGGGCTCGCCTTCAACCGCGCCGTGGCCCGGCTCTACGAGCTGGTCAACACCCTGGCGAAGGCGACGTCGTCCGACGAGGCCGGCGTGACGGCCGCCCTTCATGCCGCGACCGGCTTGATGGTGCAGATGATCGCCCCCATGATGCCGCATCTGGCCGAGGACTGCTGGCAGGTGCTCGGCCGGCCGGGGCTGGTCGTCGAGACCCTCTGGCCCGAGGCGGATCCGGTGCTCCTCGTCGAGGACACGGTGACCCTGCCGGTGCAGGTGAATGGCAAGAAGCGGGCCGAGGTGACGGTTGCCCGCGATGCCCAGCCGAAGGATGTGGAGGCGCTCGTGCTGGCGCTGGAGGAAGTCCAGCGTCATCTGGAGGGCCGCCCGCCCAAGAAGGTGATCGTGGTCGCCCAGAGGATCGTGAATGTCGTCGGCTGAGGACGGAGAAGGATCGGGCGTCGACCGGCGGGCGGTGCTCGCCGGTCTCGGGACGGGGCTTGCCGGCCTCGTCTCGGCCTGCACGGTGCAGCCGCTGCATGGCAGCGGCGCCGGCGGGGCGGCAGGGGGCGGGCCGGCCTCGGCCGAGCTTGCCCGGGTCGAACTGGAATCGCCGCGCAACCGCCTGGAACAGCAGTTCACCAACGAGCTGTCCTTCCGCCTCACCGGCGGCGGCGATGCGCCCAAGTCCGTCTACCGGCTGCGCTACACCCTGACGACCAGCGAGCAGGCCATCGCCATCGAGCGGACCGTCGACACGCCGGCCGCCTATCTGCTCTATCTGACCGTCAGCTTCGTGCTCTCCGACATCGACACCGGGCGCATGCTGATGATGGGCTCCACCTTCGCCACGGCCTCCTATGACTTCTCCGATCAGCGCTTCGCCAACCAGCGCGCCCTGATCGATGCCCAGAACCGGGCCGCCAAGGTGACGGCCAATGATGTCGCGACCCGTCTCGCGGCCTATTTCGCCTCGCGCTGAGGCGCGCGTGGCCGGGCGGCGCGGACGCTGCCTTGCCTTGAAAAGCCGCGTCCCATCAAGAGCCTGGCGCCGCTGCCCGTGAGCGGGCGACGCCGGGGCGCCCGGTCCGCTCCGGGCAGGCTGCGGCCTGTCCCTTTCCTGAACGGAGGCCTCTGCCTTGGTCGCCCTGAAGCCGCCGGAGGTCGACACGCTGATGGCCCGTCCTGACGGGCTCACCGGTGTCGTGCTGAACTTCGGAACCGATGCCGGCCTCGTTGCCGAGCGCGGGCAGGCCCTCGTCAGGGCGGCGACGAAGGGCGACAGCGATCCCTTTGCCTTCGTGCGTCTGGACGGGTCCGAAGTGGCCGCCGATCCGCT
>JBBSSF010000356.1:0-4440 GCA_038242345.1 Hyphomicrobiales bacterium | reverse complement strand
TTTCCTGACGCGGATGACACCGGACCGTCAGGCTGTCCGGTCCGGCGTCCGGGTCATCCGCATGATTTTGGCGTGGATCAGCACTTCACCCAGACCGGGTTGCCGTTGCGGTCGAACACCGGCCGGCCATGGCGGTCGCGGGCCTGGCAGGTGTTGTTGCGCTTCGGCTGGGTGGCCGCGGCGATCATGGCACCACCGGCCGCGCCGATGGCGCCGCCCACCAGGGCGCCGCTGCCGGTGCCGGTGGCGATCGCGCCGACGGTGGCGCCGGCGGCGGTGCCGATGCCGGCACCCGTGGCCACGCGGCGCTCTTCCTGGGTGCAGGCGCCCGTGAGCGCGGCCAGCGCGATCACGGCAATCAGCATCTTCTTAGAACCGGTCCCCATCGGTTACTCCTCGATCATCCTGGACCATCACCGGCGGGTGCCGGCAACGGGGCGCCTCGCGCATGTCGTTCGCAACCCCCGCCGGGAACACCCTCCTTGCGGACAGGCGTGCCGACGGGCGCCGGAATCGATTCCCCAACGCTTATCGCCCTCTTCTGGATCCCGGTCGAGTGTGTCCGCATGAAGACCCTACCCGTGAAAACACGCATGGTCCTCGGGATTGGGCCCCGGCTGCGCCGGGAGGTCGCAGGGGCTCAGCCGACCAGCCGGGTGACGAGGCGGGCGGTGTAGTCGACCATCGGCACGACGCGGGCATAATTCAGCCGGGTGGGGCCGATGACGCCGACGGCGCCGATGATGCGCCGCTCCTTGTCACGATAGGGCGAGACGATCAGCGACGAGCCCGAGAGCGAAAACAGCTTGTTCTCCGAGCCGATGAAGATGCGCACGCCATCGCCGGTCTCGGTAAGGCCGAGGAGCTGGATCAGGTCGCGCTTGGCCTCCAGATCGTCGAACAGCAGCCGGATGCGGTCGAGATCGTCGACGGCCTTGAGATCGTCGAGGAGATTGGCCTGTCCGCGCACGATCAGGGTGCCCGGCCGGTCGGCGGTGGCGCCGGCCCAGGTGGCCAGCCCCGCCGCCACGATGCGGCCGGTGAGTTCGTCGAGTTCGGCCTGCTGCACCACCTGGAGCCGCTCGATCTCGTCGCGGGCTTCCGACAGGGTGCGGTTGCGGATGTGGGCGTTCAGATAGTTGCCGGCCTCGGTGAGTGCCGAGGAGGGCAGACCCGGCGGCAGGTCGATCAGCCGGTTTTCCACCGTGCCATCCTCGCCCACCAGCACGACGAGGGCCTTCAGCGGCTCCAGCCGCACGAACTCGATGTGCTTGAGGCGCAGGTCGGCCTTGTGGGTGAGCACCACGCCCGCCCCGCGCGACAGGCCGGAGAGCAGCTGGCTCGCCTCCGTCAGCACGCCCTCGAAGGTGCGCCCGAGGCCGCCGGCCTTCACCTGGGCGTCGATCTTCGCCCGCTCGTCGGTGGAAAGATCGCCGACTTCCAGCATGGCATCGACGAAGAAGCGCAGGCCGCGCTCGGTGGGCAGGCGGCCGGCGGAGGTGTGGGGCGAGAAGATGAGGCCGAGGGCCTCCAGATCCGCCATCACGTTGCGCACCGAGGCCGGCGAGAGCTGCATGGGCAGACGGCGGGACAGATTGCGCGAGCCGACGGGTTCGCCGGTGTCGAGATAGCCCTCGACAATCCGCCGGAAGATTTCGCGTGCCCGTTCGTCGAGGGCGACGAGGGCGGAGCCGGTCAGGCCGGCCCGCTCCGTCAGCAATCGATCCGCGGGATGGTCCGTGTGAGCGCGCCTGCGCATCGCATCCTCGCCCCGATGCCCGATTCTCTCATAATGGGCTTCCTTCGCCGCACTGCAAGATGTCCGTCCGGCGCACGCAGCGGGCGGAGGGCAAGGCTTGCGCCGGCAGGCGTGTGCGACCTAAGGAAGGGCCCGCGATTTTTCCCGGCCGACCGGCCGATGACCGATGAGGCTTTTCCCATGCGTCCTTCCAAGCGCGCGCCCGACGAACTGCGCGCCGTCTCGCTCGAACGCGGCTTCTCCCGGCACGCCGAGGGCTCCTGCCTGGTGAAGTTCGGCCACACCCATGTGCTGGTCACCGCCTCCCTCGACGAGCGGGTGCCGCCGTGGCTGCGCGGCGGCGGCCGCGGCTGGGTGACGGCCGAATATGGCATGCTGCCGCGCTCCCCCCACGAGCGCCCCCGGCGCGAGGCCGCGGCCGGCAAGCAGTCCGGCCGCACCCAGGAGATCCAGCGCCTCATCGGCCGCTCGCTCCGGGCCGTGTGCGATCTCCAGGCGCTCGGCGAGCGCCAGATCACCCTCGACTGCGACGTGATCCAGGCCGATGGCGGCACCCGCACGGCCTCCATCACCGGCGCGTGGGTGGCCCTGCACGACTGCCTCGCCTGGATGAAGGCGCGCGACATGATCCGCCTGCCGGTGCTGAAGGATCACTGCGCGGCGATTTCCTGCGGCATCATCAAGGGCGAGCCGGTGCTGGACCTCGATTATGCCGAGGATTCCACCGCCGAGACCGACGCCAACTTCGTGATGACCGGGGCCGGCGGCCTGATCGAGATCCAGGGCACCGCCGAGGGTGCGCCCTTCTCGCGCGCCGAGCTGAACGCGCTGATGGATCTGGCCGCCAAGGGTGTCGGCGAGCTGGTCGCACTCCAGAAGGCGACCGTCGGCGCCTGACCTTCGGGCAGGCGGGGGCCGGATCGCGCCCCCGCCTGCCGCTTGCTCACTTCAGCCAGTTTTCCAGCCGCTGGATGGCCTCGCGCATGTCGTCCGGGGTGCCGGCGAAGGAGAAGCGCATGAAGCGGTGGCCGCGGGGGATGTCGAAATCGGCCCCCGGGGTTGCCGCCACGCCCGCCTCGTCCAGCATCCGCCGGGCGAAGGTGGCGGAATCGTTCGAGAGCCGGCTGACGTCGGCATAGATGTAGAAGGCGCCGTCGGCCGGCGGCATGTTGATGAAGCCCAGCCGCGGCAGCGCTTCGAGAAGCAGCGCCCGGTTCTCGGCATAGACGGCCTTCACGGCCTCCGCCTCGGCCGCACCGTCGAAGGCGGCGATGGCGGCGCGCTGGGAGAGTTCCGGCACGGAAATGAAGAGGTTCTGGGCCAGTCGCTCCACCGGGCGCACCAGACGCTCCGGCAGCACCGCCCAGCCCACCCGCCAGCCGGTCATGCAGAAATATTTCGAGAAGGAATTGATGCTGATGGCATCGTCATCGAAGGTCAGCGCGGTCTCGGCCCGGCCCTCATAGACGAGGCCATGATAGATCTCGTCGGAGATGAACCACAGCCCGAGCTCCCGGGCGGCGGCCGTCAGGGCCTTCAGCGCCTCGGGCCGGTAGATGGTGCCGGTGGGATTGTTGGGGCTGGCGATCAGCACGCCCTTCAGCGGCGCTTCCGCATGTGCCTTCGCCAGCATCTCCGGCGTCAGCGCATAGCGGGTGGAGGCGTCGGTCTCGATCTCCACCGGGATCAGGCCGAAGGCCTTCAGCATGTTGCGATAGGCGGGATAGCCCGGCGACGGCAGGGCGATGCGGTCGCCGACATCGAAGGCGGCGAGGAAGGCCAGGGTGAAGGCGCCTGACGAGCCGGTGGTGACGGCGACCCGGTCCGTCGGCACGCCGACACCATAGGTGTCCTGATAGTGCCGGGCGATGCGGGCGCGCAGGGGCCTGAGGCCGAGAGCCTCGGTATAGCCGAGCCGGCCGGAGGCAAGCGCTGCCCGGGCGGCCTCGATCACCGGCTGCGGTGCCGGGGCGCCGGGCTGGCCCACTTCCATCCGCACGATCTTCCGGCCGGCATGCTCGTGGGCGACGGCGCGGGTCATCACGTCCATGGCGATGAAGGCGTCGACACGGGAGCGGTCGGAGGCGGACGGACGGGGATTCATGGGGGCAGGCTCCGGAAGGGCACGTCCGGCAGACGGGGACGGGCAGGGGAATGGGCTTCCTTGTGGCCCGGGATGACCGCGTCGACAAGCGCCGCGATGGGGCCGGCGCGGCGGAATTACACGCCCCTTGCGGGAGAGGCGGCGATTTTTGTCCCGTTCCTGCCTTGATTCGCGGCTTGTGTCGGGGCATCGCTGCCGTAGGGTCCCGTCCGGGAGGACGGCAGGCCAGGCCTTTCCGACGCCTTCCCGACGAGGGATCTGCCGATGACTTCTGCGCCGAAGACGATTGCTGCCCGTCCGGTCGTTCCGGCGGCTGACGCCCGGAAACGGGCCGGGGTGTGGATGCGGCGGGTCGCCGGTGCCGTGGTGGGCACGGCGGTGGCGTTGCAGATGTCGCTGGCGCCGGCGGCGGCCCAGCAGCGCTCCGCCCGCAGCCTGCCGGTGGTGCGCGATGCCGAGAGCGAGCAGCTTCTGCGCGACTATACAAGGCCGATCTTCAAGGTGGCCGGCATTCCGGCCGGCAGCACCGAGGTGGTGCTGCTGAACCGCAAGGACTTCAACGCCTTCGTCGCCGACG
>JBBSSF010000355.1:0-4446 GCA_038242345.1 Hyphomicrobiales bacterium | reverse complement strand
TGGCAACCACGACATGCGCGGCTGGAAGACCGTCGGTTTTCCCGGTGCCCAGTTTGGCTATGGCGCCGGCGAGCAGGTGCTGGATACCCCGGTCGGCCGCGCCCCCGCGCCGAAGGCGGCGCTGTCCCGGTCGGCCCGGCTGCCCGGTCTGCCGAAGCTCGATCCGGGCCCGCGGCCGCGCGAGGCGGATGTGGTGATCGTCGGCGGTGGCGCTGTCGGCTCCTTCATGGCGCACGAGCTGGTGGCTGCCGGTCTGGAGGTGGTGATCCTGGAGGCCGGCGGCCCGCGCACCGGCCGCGAGCACGCCATGGACGAGCTGGCGGCGACCGCCTTCCGCAATCTCGGCGGCGCCGCCAAGTTCAATGACGAGGTGCCGACCTGGCGCCTGAACCCGCAGTCGAAGGCGCGTCGCGCCGTGATGTCCCAGGGGCTGGAGACGGCGCTTGGCGGCAACTCGATCGCGTGGGGCGCCGTCGCCATGCGCTTCTATGAAGATGATTTCCGCGTCCGCTCGGCCACCGTCGCCCGCTATGGCGAGGGCTCCATTCCGGAGACGTCGACGCTTGCCGACTGGCCGATGAGCTATGCCGAGATGGCGCCGTTCTATGAACGCGCCGAGGCGCTGCTCGGCGTTTCCGGCCGGCGCGGCGCCAACCCGTTCGAGGCGCCGCGGGGCGACTATGCCATGCCGCCGCTCAGGACGTCCGGTCTCGGCCAGCTGTTCGCCGATGCCGCCAGCCGGCTCGGCTATCATCCCTTTCCGCTGCCCGCCGCCATCCTGACCGAGCCGCGGGAGGGCCGCCACGCCTGCACCTATTGCAGCTTCTGCTCGCGCTTCGGCTGTCATGTCGATGCCAAGGCCTCGGCCCAGAACACGGTGCTGCCGGCCGCTCTCGCCTCGGGCCGGCTCCGCATCGTCACCGGCGCGCGGGCGCTGGAGGTGGTCACCGATGCCACTGGCGCCGCCGTCGGCGTGCGCTATCTGAAGGACGGCGAGACCCTGTTCCAGGGCGGCGGCACCGTGGTGGTCGCCACCTATGCCTTCGAGAATTCCCGCCTGCTGCTGCTCTCCAAGGACCGCCACCACAGCCGCGGCCTCGGCAACGAGACCGGGCAGGTGGGCGCGCATTACATGACCCGCCAGCAGCCCTCGGTCTATGGCGTGTTCTCCGGCCACCGGCTGAACCGCTTCATCGGCCCGACGGCTCAGGCCATGGCGATCGCCGATCTCTCCGACGATCATTTCGACCATGCCGGCCTCGGCTTCATCCGCGGCGGGCGCATCGCGGCCTTCAATCAATATCTGCCGACGGAAGCCTCCGGCGTGCTGCCGCCGGATGTGCCGCGCTGGGGCGCGCCATGGCGCGACTTCTTCCGCGATGCCTACAACGCCACCTCCATGCTGTTCATCGACCCGGAAATCCTGCCCTACGAGGCCAACCGGCTGGATCTCGATCCGGATGTCACCGACAGCCTCGGCCGGCCGGTGATCCGCATCACCTTCGACATTGGCGACAATGAGCGCAAGCTCATCCCCTACCTTCAGGATCGCGCCGAAGCCATTGCGCGGGAAATGGGGGCGACGCGGACCTGGCGCCGGGCGCCGCTGACCGGACCGATCAGCACCCATGATGTCGGCGGCACCCGGATGGGGCATGACCCCGCCGGCTCCGTGGTGGATGGCTTCGGCCGCGTCCACGACACGCCGAACCTCGTGGTGCTTGGCGGCTCCAACTTCGTCTCGCTGCCGCCGGTGAACCCGTTCCTCACCATTCTCGCGCTGGCGCTTCGGGCCTCGGCCAAGATCGCCGGCCAGCGCATTCCGGGCAGCGGGGAGATGGCGGCATGAGATCCGCGGATGTGATCGTCATCGGCGCCGGGGTCATCGGCGCCTCCATCGCCTGGCATCTGGCGAAAGCCGGTGTCCCGGTGCACCTCGTCGACCAGAGCGGACCGGCTGCCGCCCCCGGGGCCACCTGGGCCAGCGCCGGCGGCCTGCGCTCCCAGGGGCGGCACGGGCCGGAACAGGCGCTGAGCCTTGCCGCCGCCCGGCGCTGGCCGACGCTGGCCGACGAGCTGGGCGCCGATCTGGAGGTTTCTCTCGGTGGCCATCTGCACATCGCCGAAACCGAGGCCGAACAGGCGGCCGTGGCCACCCGGGTGGCCGAGGATCGGGCGGCCGGTCTCGACATTCATCTGGTGGAGGGCGCGGCGCTGCGCGAGATCGTGCCCGGGCTGACGCCGCGGGCACTCTCGGGGGCGTGGACCCCGGGCGACGGGCAGGCCCATCCCGGCCGGGTGGCGGCGGCCTGCACCGCGGCCGCGGTTCGGCTGGGCGCCCGCACCCGCTTCGGCGCGGTGGCCCGGCCGGTGGTGCGCGGCGACCGGGTGGTGGCGGTCGATGTCGGCGGCGTCAGGCTGGCGGCCGATCGGGTGGTGCTGGCCACCGGCGCGTGGAGCGTCGGGCTGCTTGCCGGCCTCGGTCTGCATCTGCCGCTGCGCTGGCGCGGGCTGCAGATGCTGCTGTCGGAAGTGGCGTCGCCGTCGCTTGCCCCCACCGTCACCGGTGTCGGGCGGAACCTGTCGCTGAAGCAGACGCCGTCCGGCCAGTTCATGGTCGGCGGGCGCTGGCTGGCGGAGCCGGTGGGCGAGAGTTTCGCCAGCCGGCCCTTTGCCGATCATGTCGCCCGCCAGTGGGCGACCGCGTGCGCGGTGCTGCCGGAACTGGCGGGGCTGGCCGTGGCCCAGGTCTGGTCCGGGGCGGAGGCGCAGAGCCTGGATGCGCTGCCCTTCATCGGCCCGGCCGGACCGGAGGGGCTCTATCTCGCCGCCGGCTTCTCCAATCACGGCTTCCAGATTTCCCCCGCCGTCGGCGCATTGGTCGCCGAGGACCTCACCTCCGGCCCGGCGCCGCTGCTGGCCGCCTTCCGGCCCGAGCGGGCGGCGGGTGTCGACCCTGTCCGTGCCGCCGCCTTTGCCACTGAGCCGCTTCTGTGCTGACCTGCTGAAAGTCCCGTGCCGATGTCCTCCTTTTCCCGGCTGATGCAGCCGATCCGTCTTGGCAGCTGCGAGATCCGCAACCGGATCGTGCTCACCGGCCATGGCACCGGCATGGGCGTCGATGGCGCGCCCGATGACCGCATGGTTGCCTATTATGAGGAGCGGGCGCGTGGCGAGGTCGGCCTCATCATGCTGGGCTCCCAGCAGGTGCACCCGTCCTCGCCGGGCATCACCGGCCTCATCTGCAATTATGATGACCGCATCCTGCCGGGGCTCGCCCGGGTGGCCGAAGCGGTGCACCGCCATGGCGGCAAGGTGTTCGGCTATCTCTCCCACATGGGCTTTGCCACCACGGCGCGGCCGGTGCCGCTGTGGTCGGCCTCGGCCACCTACGAGCAGAAATATGGCGAGGTCGCCCACGCCATGACCGAGGCCGAGATTGCCGAGGTGACGGAGGCCTTTGCGGCTGCGGCCGAACGCTGCCTGAAGGCCGGGCTGGATGGCGTGCAGGTCCATTGCGGCCATGGCCTGCTGCTGCAGCAGTTCCTGTCGCCGCTCACCAACCATCGCACCGACCGCTATGGCGGCTCGGTGGAGAACCGCACCCGCTTTCCGCGCGCGGTGCTGGCGGCGGTGCGGGCCCGCATCGGCCCGGATGCGCCGCTTGGTATCCGCTGCTCCGGCTCCGAGCTGGTGGAGGGCGGGCTGACCGCCGACGACATGGCCGTGATCGTGCCGATGCTGGTGGACGCCGGCGCCCTCGATTATGTCGATGTCTCCGCCGGCACCGATGGCGATCTCGTCTCCAACATGCTGCATGAGCCGCCGATGGGGCTCGATCCCGCGCCCTTCGTGTCGATCGCGGCGAAGATCCGTGCGGCGGTGTCCGTGCCGGTGATCCATGGCACCCGCATCCACACCGCGGAGGTGGCCGAGGAGATGCTGGCCCGGGGGGAGGCCGACATTGCCGGCATGTGCCGGGCGCTGATCGCCGATCCGCATCTGCCGCGGAAGATCCGCGAGGGCCGGCTCGACGAGGTGATCCCGTGCGTCGGCTGCGAGCAGGCCTGCTTCGGCCGGCTCTATCGCGGCCGGCATATCTCCTGCCTCGGCAACCCCGTCACCGGGCGCGAGCGCGAGTGGGCCCGGCCGGCGCCGGCGCCGGCGGCGAAGCGCCTGATGGTCATCGGTGGCGGCCCCGGCGGCATGGAGGCCGCCCGCGTCGCCGCCGCCCGCGGCCATGCGGTGACGCTGATCGCGGCCGCCGGCCATCTGGGCGGCCGGCTGGATCTCGCCCGCCGCCCGCCCGGCAGGGAGGAATGGACCCGGCTGATCGACGCCCGCATCGCCGAACTTTCCCGCCTCGGCGTCACCGTGCGCCTGAACGAGACCGTGACACCGGCGCTGGTCGCCTCCGAGCGGCCGGATGCCGTGGTGCTGGCCACC
>JBBSSF010000354.1:0-4450 GCA_038242345.1 Hyphomicrobiales bacterium | reverse complement strand
GGAAGCCCGCCGCTGGTGTTCGCGATGACCTACCCCTATTCGTCGCACAATTATGAATTCCGCTTCTGGATGGCCGCCGGCGGCATCCATCCGGACCGGGACGTGATGATGACCGTCGTCCCGCCGCCGCTGACGGCCGATGCCCTTACCGCCGGCGCCATCGACGGCTTCTGCGTCAACGCCCCTTGGAACATGATCGCCGTGGAACGCGGCATCGGCCGGGTGGTCGCCACCAAGTCGGACCTGTGGCCGTCGGCGCCGGAAAAGGTGCTGGGCGTGCGCCCGGACTGGGCAGACGCCAACCCGGACACCCTCTCCCGGCTGATCGTCGCCCTCGATGCCGCCGCCCGCTGGTGCGACCTGCCCCGGAACCGCGCCCATCTGGCCGAGATCCTCGCCGACGAGCGCTATATCGGCACCCCGGCCGACGTGCTCTTCCGCCTGCTCGACGGCCGCTTCACCATCGACCCCGACGGTCGGGTGCGGCAGATCCCGGATTATTTCGTCTTCCACCGCAACGGCGCCAACTTCCCCTGGGAAAGCGAGGCGCTGTGGATCTACAGCCAGATGATCCGCTGGGGGCAGACCGCCTTCGAGCCGGGCCATGTGGCGCAGGCCGCCCGCGCCTTCCGGCCGGATCTCTACCGCGCCGCCCTCGCCCACACCGACACCGCCATCCCGCTCGCCGACCGGCGAATCGAGGGGCTGGATCCGGCCCTCGTCCCCACCACCCGGGGCGATCTGGTGCTGACCGGCGATCATTTCCTCGATGGCGGCCCGTTCGATCCCGCCGCCATTGCCGACTATGTGGCCGGCTTTGCCATCCGCTCCGAGACGGTCGCCCGCAGCGCCCATTTCTAAGCCCGCAAAGCCCCGGAACGCCGCAGAAACGGGCGCTTTCTGCATAAAATTTCGCCTTGAATAGAAAAGCAGCTTCGGTTTAGATGACGTCATAAGAGATGCATGGAACCGCGGTCGGCTCGATCGACCCAGCCAGGGGTCTGGCTGCAAGGTATCCACATCCAAATGGGCCCCGATCAATGGCGATCAGGGTCTTCAGCGGCCTCCCTTAAAGAGCCCGCTTCCGTTCCCGACAATGACGTCGTCTGGTTCCCGATCTCGCCCCGGTGATTGACCGGAGCGTCCTCGCGATCAGGCGGCGTTTTTTTCGTTCCGGCTCCCTGATCGCACCGGTCCGCGCCCTCCCGCGCCGACCCCCGAACTTCCAGAGGTCTACGACGATGGATGTGAATCCAGCGAATGCCGTGTCGCGTCGCCGCTTCCTCTCCGGCTCCGCGTCCGCTCTCGGCACCGCCGCCCTCCTCTCGGCCGTGCGTTCCGCCTTCCCGGGCGGCGCGTTTGCGGCCTCCGCCGGTCCCGAGACCACCCGCGTGGTGCTGGGCTACATCGCGCTGACCGACTCCGCGCCGCTCATCGTCGCCAAGGAAAAGGGCCTCTTCGCCAAGTACGGCCTGCCGGATGCCGAAGTCGTGAAGCAGGCCTCCTGGGGCACCACCCGCGACAATCTCGTGCTGGGCTCGGAAGGCAACGGCATCGACGGCGCCCACATCCTGACGCCGATGCCCTATCTGATCTCCGAGGGCAAGGTCACCCAGAACAACCAGAAGGTTCCGATGGCGATCCTCGCCCGTCTGAACCTCGATGGCCAGGGCATTTCCGTTGCCAATGCCTATGCCGACACCAAGGTCGGGCTGAATTCCGGCGCGCTGAAGGATGCCTTTGCGGCCAAGAAGGCGGCTGGCACCCCGGCCAAGGCGGCGATGACCTTCCCCGGCGGCACCCATGACCTGTGGCTGCGCTACTGGCTGGCCGCCGGCGGCATCGACCCGGACAAGGACGTCGAGACCATCGTGGTGCCGCCGCCGCAGATGGTGGCCAACATGAAGGTCGGCACCCAGGACTGCTTCTGCGTCGGCGAGCCCTGGAACGCCCAGCTGGTGAACCAGAAGATCGGCTTCTCCGCGCTGACGACCGGCGAGCTCTGGAACAATCACCCCGAGAAGTCTCTCGGCATGCGCGCCTCCTGGGTGGAGAAGAACCCGAACGCGGCCAAGGCCGTGCTGATGGCGGTGATGGAGGCCCAGATGTGGGCCGACAAGATGGAGAACCGGGAAGAACTGGCGACGATCGTCGGTCAGCGCGCCTGGTTCAACGTGCCGCCGAAGGACATCGCCCCGCGCCTCATGGGCAAGTTCGACTACGGCAACGGCCGGGTGGTCGAGAACAGCCCGCACTTCATGAAGTTCTGGCAGGACCACACCTCCTATCCCTTCCAGAGCCATGACACCTGGTTCCTGACCGAGGACATCCGCTGGGGCAAGTTCGACGCCAGCACCGACATCAAGGCCCTCGTCGGCCAGGTGAACCGCGAGGACCTGTGGCGCGAGGCGGCCCAGGCGCTCGGCGTGGCGGCGGCCGACATTCCGGCCTCCAAGTCCCGCGGCACGGAAACCTTCTTTGACGGCAAGGTGTTCGATCCGGAGAACCCGACGGCCTATCTGGCGAGCCTCGACATCAAGCGCATCGCCTGACGCAATCGCCGGAGCCGGGTCCCAACCCCGGCTCCCGTACCTGACCCTCTCCGGCTCAAGGATCGGCCGAGCTCGATCCTCCGGACGTTCACCTCGGGAGACCGGCATGACCGTTTCCGTCCTGAAGATCGATCCCGCCCGTACCGGAAAGGCCGACGCGAAGGCTTCCGTCGTGGCACTTCCATCCCGTCCCGTTCCCGGCCGGCTCGCCCGTCTGGGCAGCCGCGCCGGCCACATTGCCGGCCACGTCGTGCCGCCGATCGTGGTGATCGCGCTCCTGCTGGTCTTCTGGGAAATCGCCTGTTCCTCGCCGACCGCCGCCCTGCCGGCGCCCTCCACGGTGGTGTCGGACACCTGGGACCTCATCATCCACCCGTTCCATCGGGGCTCCGGCCTCGATCAGGGCATGGCCTGGCAGATCCTCGCCAGCCTGCAGCGGGTCGCCATCGGCTATTCCATCTCCGTGGTGGTCGGCATCGGCACCGGCGTGCTGATCGGCCGGTCGGAGTGGGCGATGCGCGGTCTCGATCCGCTGTTCCAGATCCTGCGCACGGTGCCGCCGCTTGCCTGGCTGCCGCTGTCGCTCGCCGCCTTCCGCGATGGCCAGCCGTCCGCCATCTTCGTGATCTTCATCACCTCGGTGTGGCCGATCATCATCAACACCGCCGTCGGCATCCGCAACATCCCGGCCGACTACCAGAACGTGGCCAAGGTGCTCCGCCTCAACCACATCGAATATTTCACCAAGATCATGCTGCCCTCGGCCGCGCCCTACATCTTCACCGGTCTGCGCATCGGCATCGGCCTGTCCTGGCTGGCGATCGTGGCGGCTGAAATGCTCATCGGTGGCGTCGGCATCGGCTTCTTCATCTGGGATGCCTGGAACTCGTCGCGCATGAGCGACATCATCCTCGCCCTCGTCTATGTGGGCGTGGTCGGATACCTGCTCGACCGTCTCGTCGCCTTCATCGGCACCATCGTCACCCGTGGCACCGCCACCGCCTGAGGAGAGAGAAGATGTCCAAGCGCGCCCATCTTTCCATCGAGGCTGTCGACAAGGTGTTCACCCGTGGTGGCGTGACCTCCGAAGTCCTGCATCAGGTGTCGCTCTCCATCCAGAAGGGCGAATACATCTCCATCATCGGCCATTCCGGCTGCGGCAAGTCCACCCTGCTCAATCTCGTGGCCGGTCTGACGAAGGTGTCGGCCGGCGGCGTGTTCCTCGACGGACAGGTCGTCGATGCGCCCGGGCCGGAGCGGGCGGTGGTTTTCCAGAACCACTCCCTGCTCCCCTGGCTCACCGTCTACGAGAATGTCGCGCTCGCCGTCGACAAGGTGTTCCGCAAGACCATGTCGAAGACGGAGCGTCATGACTGGGTGATCCACAATCTGACGCTGGTGCAGATGGGGCATGCCATCCACAAGCGGCCTGGCGAAATCTCCGGTGGCATGAAGCAGCGCGTCGGCATTGCCCGGGCGCTGGCAATGAAGCCGAAGGTTCTGCTGCTCGACGAGCCCTTCGGCGCGCTGGATGCCCTCACCCGCGCCCATCTTCAGGACTCGGTGATGCAGATCCACGCCGATCTCGGCAACACCATCATCATGATCACCCATGATGTCGACGAGGCCGTGCTGCTCTCCGACCGCATCGTGATGATGACCAACGGTCCGTCCGCCCATATCGGCGAGATCCTGGAGGTCGACCTGCCCCGGCCGCGCCGGCGCATCGAGCTGGCCTCCGATCCGACCTATGTGAAGGCGCGTTCGGCGGTGCTGAAGTTCCTGCACGAGCGGCATCGGCTGGTCGAGGCGGCGTGATTTCGGGGGGCTCGCCCCCGAAGCCCCCGAGCGGGAGGCTTGAAGCCTCCCGCACCCTCCCCTTTTTCCTGAATTCGCAG
>JBBSSF010000353.1:0-4453 GCA_038242345.1 Hyphomicrobiales bacterium | reverse complement strand
TCGACGAGGAAGAAGTCAAGCCGGTCGCCGGCCTGCACCTTCTCGATCTGCCGGCCGGAAAATCCGCCGATCCGCTTCACGCCGAAGCGGGAGGAGATCGCGTCCCGCAGCTGAAAGGCCAGACGCATGAGCCGCCCCGAGGACGTCGTCATGAGGTTCCAGGCCTCAAGCGGCGTGAGGTCGGCCGGGATCGGAACCGTGTGGCGGTCATGGAAGTCGAGTTCGGACAGCGGGCGCAGGGTGCAGTCGGGGGCGGCGGGCAAACGAGTTCTCCCGGACAGGCCGGATCCGCGCTTCAGCAGGGACCGGCGCGCTCCAGTCCACCATAGGCGGAGACGCCAGGAGAGAATGCCCCGCTTCATGGAGCAGTGCCAAATAATCCTGTCGGGAGTTCAGTGTCAGTTGAATGGCGCGCCCGGAACGATTCGAACGTCCGACCCTCAGATTCGTAGTCTGATGCTCTATCCAGCTGAGCTACGGGCGCTTGCCGGGTCACTACCCCGAAAGAGGGGAGCAACCGTTCTGACGAGGCCCGCTGGATGGACGGGCTCCGGTGAAGCCTCCGGAAAGCGGAAAGATCCGACTTTCCCTCCCGCTTCACGGGGAGAAGAGAAATGGCGCGCCCGGAACGATTCGAACGTCCGACCCTCAGATTCGTAGTCTGATGCTCTATCCAGCTGAGCTACGGGCGCATTTTCCGACAACCGACAGCCTGTCAGGGCGGCCTGTCGTCGTCCCCCGCCGGGGATGGCGGTTCTCTAGAAGGTTCGGCCGCGCTTTGCAAGCCTTGGCCGGCGAATTTTCTCGCCGCCCGTCGCAGCCGCCTCCGGGGGGAGCGCCAAGCCGTTGCCGGCGCTGGCAGGTCCCGGTCATCTTCGGGTGTGGAGCGATGCCGGGGCGGCGGCGGTCCGGGGCTCCGGAACGCCGACTCGGGGGACGGGACTCAGAGCGTCACGCCATCCAGCGCGCCGAGGAGGTCGGCAATCAGGTCATCGGGATCCTCAAGGCCGACCGAGAGGCGCAGCAGGCCCGGGGTGACGCCGGCGGCGAGCCGGTCTTCCTCGGTCATGCTCTGGTGGGTGGTGGTGGTCGGGTGGGTGATGAGGCTTTTCGCGTCGCCCAGATTGTTGGTCATCTTGATGATGCGCAGGCCATTTTCCACCTGGAAGGCGCCGGCCTTGCCGCCCGCCACCTCGAAGGCCACCAGGGTCGAGCCGCCGCTCATCTGGCGGGCGATGATGTCGGCCTGGGGGTGGTCCGCCCGGCCCGGATAGACGAGACGGGTGACGGCCGGATGGCCGGCCAGCGCATCGGCGATCTTGGCGGCGGTCGCCGTCTGGCGCTCGACCCGCAGCGGGAAGGTCTCCAGCGCCTTCAGCAGCACCCAGGCATTGAAGGGCGACAGGCTGGGGCCGGTCTGGCGCAGGAAATTGTGCAGGTTGTCGGTGATCCACTGTTCCGACGACAGCACCACGCCGCCAAGGCAGCGGCCCTGACCGTCGATGTGCTTGGTGGCCGAATAGACGACCACATCGGCGCCGAGGGCCAGCGGCTTCTGCCACAGGGCCGTGGCGAACACGTTGTCGACGACGAGGATGGCGCCGGCGGCGTGGGCGATCTTCGCGATCGCGGCAATGTCGCAGACTTCCAGCGTCGGGTTCGTCGGGCTTTCCAGGAAGAAGCTCTTCGTCTCCGGCCGCACCGCCGCCTTCCAGGCGTCGAGGTCCTTGCCGTCGACCAGGGTGGAGGTGACGCCGAAGCGCGGCAGCAGCTGCTCGACGATGTAGCGACAGGAGGAGAACAGGGCGCGCGCCGCCACCACATGGTCGCCGGCCTTCAGATGGCAGAGCATGGCCGCTGTCACCGCCGCCATGCCCGAGGCCGTGGCGCGGGCCGCCTCCGCCCCTTCGAGCAGCGCCATGCGCTGTTCGAACATGGCGACGGTGGGATTGGAGAAGCGGGAATAGATGAACCCGGGATCCTCGCCGTTGAAACGCGCTTCGGCGGCTTCGGCCGTGTCGTAGACAAAGCCCTGGGTCAGGAACAGGGCTTCGGACACTTCCTTGAACTGGGAGCGCAGCGCGCCGCCATGCACCAGCAGGGTGGCGGGGGCGAGCGGACGGTCGGCGGGGGATTTCGGATCGGACATGGTCGCGCAGGGCCTTCGATGAAGCGCCCGGGCCGCTTCTTCCCTCGGGACGGAGCGCGGGCATTCATGGGGAACCGGCCGGCAGATGCGACGAGGCCAGGGTTCCCGAGAAGGTGGTGACCCCCGGCCTGTTTAGCGATTTCTTTAACGTGGCTGCAAGCCGGCCGGCTCAAATCACCACGGAACAGCCTCGACTCTTAGACCCCGCCGCGCGCAAGCGTCAACATCGCAGAAGGGGAATAGTTTTCTCCGGTTCGCCCGAGATGCTGGTGCCGGCCGTCCGTCAGGAGGACCTTAACCAATCTCCTCTATCGGCTTGGGAGACGGGCCATTCTGCGGGCCGCCGGCCATCCTCCGGCGGCCGGGCGCGGGATGAAGACCGGGACGCGGAGCAGGGGTGTGGGCAGGGACATGAGCGAGGCAACGGGCATTCTGCCGGCGCAGGCGATCGCCGCATTGCACGCGGCGGGCGGCATCCGGCTGGCCACGCCCTTCGCGCCGGACCAGATCCAGCCGGCCAGCCTCGACCTGCGCCTCGGCACGATGGCCTACCGCATCCGCGCGAGCTTCCTGCCGGGCCCCGGCGTCACCGTTGCCGAGCGGCTGAAGGAGCTGACCCTCCACGCCTTTCCGCTCACCGAAGGGGCGGTGCTGGAAACCGGCTGCGTCTATCTGGTGCCCCTTGTCGAGCGTCTGATCCTGCCCGGCGACATCTCGGCGACGGCCAACCCGAAATCCTCCACCGGCCGGCTCGATGTCTTCACCCGGGTGATCGTCGATGGCAGCCCGGCCTTCGACACCATTCCGGCCGGCTATGGCGGTCCGCTCTATGCGGAAATCTCGCCGCGCACCTTCCCGGTGCTGGTGCGCACCGGCTCGCGCCTCAGCCAGATCCGCTTCCGCCGCGGCCAGGCGCTGCTGTCGGATGCGGAACTCACCGCCGTCGATGCCGCCGAGACGCTGGCCCGGCCGGGCCCGGCCGTCATCCGCGACGGGCTGCACCTCTCCATCGATCTGGCCGGTTCCGGACCGGACAATCTGGTCGGCTGGCGGGCGCGCAAATATTCGGCCGTCGTCGATGTGGATGCCAAGGCGGCGTGCGCGGTGGCGGATTTCTGGGAGCCGATCCCGGCGCGCCCGGAGGGCCGGCTGATCCTCGATCCCGATGCCTTCTACATCCTCGTGTCGCGGGAGGCGGTGCACGTGCCGCCGATGACGGCGGCCGAGATGGTGCCCTTCGATCCGCTGGTGGGCGAATTCCGCGTCCACTATGCCGGCTTCTTCGATCCGGGTTTCGGCCACGGGCCGTCCGGCGGCGAGGGGGCGCGGGCGGTGCTGGAAGTGCGCAATCATGAAGTGCCTTTCCTCCTGAACCATGGCCAGGTGATCGGCCGCCTCGTCTACGAGCGCATGGCTGCCCGGCCGCAGACCCTTTATGGCGCGGGCATCGGCTCCAATTATCAGGCCCAGGGGCTGAAGCTCTCCAAGCACTTCCGGGCTTGAGCCCCGGCGATACGGCAAATGACGGCGGTGACGGCTCTGGCAATCGGGCGGGGCAGGGATTAGGTAAAGACCCCTGATGGACCTTCCTGCCTCCTTGAAAGGCGAGCCTTCATGACCTCTTCCGCCGAAGCTGCCGGTGCAGATGCCGCGACCAGCCAGATCCCCGTGACGGTGCTCACGGGCTATCTCGGCGCCGGCAAGACGACCCTCCTGAACCGCATCCTCACCGAAGATCACGGGCACAAATATGCCGTGATCGTCAACGAGTTCGGCGAGATCGGCATTGATACGGACCTGCTCGTCGACACCGACGAGGAAGTGTTCGAGATGAACAATGGCTGCATCTGCTGCACCGTGCGCGGCGATCTCATCCGTACCGTCGAGAACCTCCTGAAGCGCAAGAACGGCATCGACGCCATTCTGGTGGAGACCACGGGTCTGGCCGATCCGGTGCCCGTCGCCCAGACCTTCTTCATGGACGAGGCCGTGCGCGCCGCCACCCGGCTCGATGCCGTGGTGACGGTGGCCGATGCCCGCCATCTGCCGGCCCGCCTCGCCGACAGCCCGGAGGCCGAGGACCAGATCGCCTTCGCCGACGTCGTCGTCCTGAACAAGACCGATCTCGTCACCCCGGCGGAACTCACCGAGGTGGAGGCGCAGATCCGTGCCCTCAACCCCTATGCCCGCATCTACCGCACCGAGCGCGCGGCGATTTCCCTCGACAAGGTGCTGAACCGCGGCGCCTTCGATCTCGACCGCATCCTGACGCTGGATCCGGACTTCCTCGCCCGTCACGATCAT
>JBBSSF010000352.1:0-4456 GCA_038242345.1 Hyphomicrobiales bacterium | reverse complement strand
TAGGTGTCGCCCGCATCGCGACGAGTTTCAATCCACGCTCCCGTGAGGGAGCGACGTGCGGAATAGCCCCGCTGCGCCGCGTCCGTGCCGTTTCAATCCACGCTCCCGTGAGGGAGCGACCACGGGTCGCGGAAGCGGATGATGCGCGATGAGCACGTTTCAATCCACGCTCCCGTGAGGGAGCGACGCGCCATTCCCGAGCCGCCTTGGTGCGATAGTCGGGGTTTCAATCCACGCTCCCGTGAGGGAGCGACGTCTCCGGCATGTTCAAGGCGATCTCCCGGGACGTGTTTCAATCCACGCTCCCGTGAGGGAGCGACCGCGGCAGTGTAGGCGGTTTTTCGGGCGGCGGGAAACGCTCCGGGTGCGCGAACCCGTCGCGGAGAAAGCGGCCGGATACCGCCGGGCGGACCCCCGTTCGGGAAATCCTCCGCTCCGCCAATCGCTTCGGCCCCGCGCGAACCGGCCGGGCATTGGCTGGCCGCTTCCGGTTCGCGCACCGCCCGCCGCAAGTGGCGTGGACGGACGCTTTCCTCTCCACCTCCACCTCCACCTCCGCCTCAGCGCCGGCGCCAGGCGTGGTAGTGGGCATCGATGCGCTCCCTCAGGCCCGGGCGGACGAACCCTGCCGCGCTGTCGTCCAGAAACACCCGCTGGAATTTCTCCATCACCACCTTCGGATTGAAGGCCGCCGAGTAGCAGTCCCACTGGCCGGCCGAAAGGCTGCGCCGGTCGAGGTCGAGGAGCAGGCGGGCGAGGGAGGCCGCGTCGTCCCAGACCAGCGCCCGGTCGCCCAGGATCTCCAGATGGCAGCGATGGGGCGAGCCGCCCCAGGTCAGGACCGGCCGGTTGCGCAGCGAGAACTCGCCGCAGGCCAGCCCGAAGCTCTCGCCGAGCCTGCGGGCGTGCAGCATGGCGTCACAGCTCTCGATGAAATTGGCCTTGAAACCCAGATCGGCATTGCCCGGCAGGCAGATCACCCGCGGGTCGCGGAGGGCGTCCTGATGGACGTTCAGGAACACGAACCAGATGTCGCTCCGCTTCTCCAGCGCCGCCCGCACCCCGTCCAGCGCGCCCGGCGCATCGAAGCTCCCCCGGCTGCCATAGCCGCCGATGACCAGCGCCTCCGCCGGAATGCCGAGCCCGGCGCGCAGGTTCGCCGTCGGCGGCGGCAGGTCGACGATGTGCGGCACGAAGGGCAGCGCCCCGCCCGAACACTCCCGCGACAGCCACTCCGACACATAGGCGAAGCGGGTGCCATGCGCCTGGACCGGATCCGTCGGGAAGACCGCATGGACGGCGGTCGGAACATCGAAGGCGATGCCGCCATCCGGAAATCCAGATTTCAGCGCGTGGAAGATGTCGCCGCCGCGCTTGCGGATGATCCGGTCCACCGCGCGCACGCTCTCATAGGGAATGACTTCGCACAGCCGGCCGAATTTCTCGATCACTGCCGGAACGTTGGCGGGAGAGGCGCGATTGTAGACGACAAGGGATTCGTGGCCGAGAATTTCCTGATTGTAGCGGGCATAGTCATAGATCGCGACCTCCGTCCCGCTGAGGCTCATCTGCCGGACATTGAAGACGACTTTCATGGCGGAGAGTTCCTGTCGGGGCGGTCTGCCGGCGCGGGGCGGAGCGAAGCGGCCGTGGAAGAAGCCGTCGCCCCGGGGTTTCTGGCTGCCCTGTGTGGCGCCAGTCGGGCCGGGGATGCAAGCGCCGGATGGCGGTCAGGCCGGCCCGGCGGCCGGCCCGCGCCGTCGATCCTGCGTCCCGATGCGGGCCCCCGGGGCGGCAGGTTCTCCGGGCGGAGCACCAGAAATCCCGGGCCGCCTCCCAGCCGGCGATCTTTCATGTCATACCAGACGCACGAAGTGCTGACCGCACCTCAGCGCCTGAAGGGCCGGGGATTCCTCCTCTGCGCCCGGGACATGGGAAATCCGCTCCGGACTGCCAACGAGTCCTTTTCAAGGATCGTTGGCATCAAGCGGGCCCTCGGAGAGGGGGCGGGACGCGGGGTCGCAGGGACAGGTTGCATCCGGACACCCCGGCCGGGCGTTTTCCTGCCGGGGTGTCCTTGCATCGGACGGGGGATGCGGTGATGCTGCCCGGGCGCGGCGCGAGGCTCGGCCGCCTGATTTCAGAATGACTTGGCCGAGGGAGGCTCCCCTGCCGCACGATGTTGCCCTGATCGCCACGATCGCGGTCGGTTTCGTTCTCGCATTCCTGTTCGGCTATGCCGCGATCCGCCTGCGCCTGCCGCCTCTGGTCGGCTATCTGGTGGCCGGCATCCTGGCCGGACCGTTCACCCCCGGCTTCGTCGCCGATGGCGGCCTGTCGGGCCAGCTCGCCGAGATCGGCGTCATCCTGCTGATGTTCGGGGTGGGGCTGCATTTCTCGGTGGCCGATCTGGTCGCGGTGCGCGCGGTGGCGGTGCCGGGCGCGATCATCCAGATCATCATCGCCACTCTTCTGGGCCTCGGGCTCACCCATTTCTGGGGCTGGAGCCTCGGGGAAGGGCTGATCTTCGGCCTCAGCCTCTCGGTCGCCTCCACGGTGGTGCTGCTGAAGGCGCTGGAGGAGCGCAATCTGATCGACAGCCCCGGCGGGCGCGTCGCCGTCGGCTGGCTGATCGTCGAGGATCTGGCCATGGTGCTGGCGCTGGTGCTGGTGCCGGCGCTGGCGGGCGTCCTGGGCGGCACGCCGGCGGAGAGCCATGGTCATGGCGCCGGCGACGAGCCGCTGCTGCTCACGCTGGGCGTCACGCTGGGCAAGGTCGCGCTCTTTGCCCTCGTCGCCATCCTGGCCGGGCCGAAGGTGGTGCCGTGGCTTCTGATGCAGGTCGCCCGCACCGGCTCGCGCGAGCTCTTCACCCTGTGCGTGCTCGCCATTGCCATGGGCATCGCCTATGGCGCGGCGGAGGTGTTCGGGGTCTCCTTCGCCCTCGGCGCGTTCTTTGCCGGCGTGGTGATGAACGAATCCCATTTCAGCCATCGCGCCGCCAAGGAGTCCCTGCCGCTTCAGGATGCCTTCGCCGTCCTGTTCTTCGTCTCGGTCGGCATGCTGTTCGATCCGGCGATCCTGATCGAGAAGCCGCTCGCCATCCTGGCGGTGCTGGCGCTGGTGATCGTCGGCAAGGGGGTGATCGCCTATGGCATCGTCCGGGTGCTGCGCTATCCGCCGAGCATGGGCCTGACGATTGCCGCCGGCCTTGCCCAGGTGGGCGAGTTCTCCTTCATCCTGATCGGCCTCGGCCGCTCCTTCGGCCTGCTGCCCAAGGAGGGCGCGGATCTGGTGCTGGCAGCCGCCCTCTTCTCCATCACCCTCAATCCGGTCGTCTTCCTCGTCACCGATGCGATCCGCTCGCGTCTGCCGGGTTCGGTCTCGGGAGCCGAACAGCTGGCGCGGCTGGAGGCCTCCCTGGAGGCGATCCGCGAAAAGGCCCGGGCCCGCGAGGAGGCGCGCACCCGCACCCTGGAGGAACTGCCGGAAACCTTCCCGATCTTCGCCGATCTCTCCGAGGAGCAGCGCGAGGACCTGATGCTGCTGTTCCGGCCGCGCTCCGCCGGCCCGGGCGACCGGGTGATCCGCAAGGGCGACCGGCCGGACGGCATGTATTTCCTCGCCGGCGGCGCGGTGGAAGTGACCACCCCGGGCGGCACGGTGCATCTGGAGGCCGGGTCCTTCTTCGGCGAAATGGCCCTCCTCGATGGCCGCCGGCGCACCGCCGACATCACCGCCGTGGACTATTGCCAGTTCCTCGTTCTCGGCCGGCGCGATTTCAACCAGTTCCTCACCCGCTTCCCCATGCTGCGCCAGCGGCTGGATGCGGTGGCCCGGCAGCGGCGGGCGGAAAATGAGGCCGCCGCGGGGCAGGGCGCGTGAGGCTCAGAACGGACTGGAACGCCGGGGGCGTCTGAACGGCACGCCTTGCCCGGGCAAGGCGGATTTTCCCCTGTCCCTTCGAGGGACAGAGGAGAAATCCGTGTGCCTGCAAGGATGGCCGCGCGGTCGGCCTGCCCGGGAGCGGGGCCGGCAGAAGCCGGGCCGTGGCGCGTGTGCCGGATGCCTCTGCAGGGCTCCGGACCGGGTGGCGGCCGGTGCGTGCCGGCAGCCGCCGGGACGGCCCGGCGACGGGGGCAGGAAAAGCCGGCCCCCGGGGCATGGTCGGCCGCTCCGGGGTCTTCCGGGGCCGTCCCGCCTTCAGCCATGCCCGGCCCCGTGCGCAGCGGATCGCCCACAGGGATGGCGGTCCTCTGTTGGCTCATCGCGATATATACAACCCTTTGTGATACCAGCCGCACGACGTGCTGACCGCACCTTAGGTTCTGTTGACAAAGGGATTCCACGAACGGTCCTCATGTGATTCAAGGTTTGCTTCCGAGAGGAGGCACCCCTTGATCCGTGGATTGATGAGTGATGAGGAGTGGGCGTTCTTCGAGCCCTTCGTAATGGT
>JBBSSF010000351.1:0-4458 GCA_038242345.1 Hyphomicrobiales bacterium | reverse complement strand
CTGGCGGTCGACCGGGTGCGCATGATCGGCGAGCCGGTGGCAGCGGTCGCCGCCGAGAGCGCGGAGATCGCCGCCGCCGCGCTCGCCGCCATCCGGGTGGACTATGAGCCGCTGCCGGTGCTCTCGGATCCGGAGGCGGCGCTCGCGCCGGACGCCATCGCGCTGCATCCCGGCGGCAATCTCTGCCATTCGGCGCTGTTCGAGCGCGGGGATCTGGCCGCCGGCTTCGCCCGGGCCGCCCATGTGGTGGAAGCGGTCTACGAGACGCCGCGGCAGATGCATGTGGCGCTGGAGCTGGAAGGCGGCATTGCCATTCCGCAGCCCGATGGCCGGCTGGCGGTGCATGCGCCCTGCCAGCATCCCCATGGCATCCAGCGCATTCTCGCCCGGGTGCTGGACTGGGATCCGGCCCGCATCGACGTCATCGGCGGCCCGGTCGGCGGCTCCTATGGCGGCAAGGAGGATCCCCACGTCCAGCCGGTGCTGGCGCTGCTGGCGGTGAAATCCGGCCGGCCGGTGAAGATCGTGCTCAGCCGGTCCGAGGCGACGGCGTGCGGCATCAAGCGCCATCCGTTCCGCATTCGCATGCGCACCGGCTGCGATGGTGCCGGCCGGCTGGTCGCCCATGAGGTGGAGGCGCTGGCCGACACCGGCGCCTTTGCCAGCCATGGGCCGGAGGTGCTGGATACCGCCCACGAGAACGGGCAGGGCCCGTATCGCATCGGCGCGGTGAAGCTCTCGGGCCGGCTCGCCTATACCAACAACGGCATTTCCGGTGCCTTCCGCGGCTTCGGTGCGCTGCAGATGCAGGTGGCGCTGGAAAGCCAGATCGAGCGGCTGGCCCGGGTCGCCGGCATCGACCCGGTGCGCTTCCGGACCATGAACCTGCGGGCGCCCGATGCTCTCGGGCCGCTGGGTCAGCCGGTGCTGCCCCAGCCCGAGGTGGCGGAAGTCGGCCGGCGGCTGGTCGGCTGGCGGGCGCGGCTGGCGGCGCCGCCGGCTCCGGGCCCGCGCTTCATCACCGGCATCGGCACGGCGCTCGTCACCAAGGGCGAGGGCTTTGCCGGCGGCGCGCCCAATGCGGCGTGGGGATCGCTGGCGCTCGCTGCCGATGGCCGCATCGAGCTGCGCACCGGCCTCGTCGACATGGGGCAGGGGGCGCTCGCCGCCATTCCGGTGCTGGTCGCCCGGACGCTCGGCGTTGCCACCCTGGACGCCCGCGGCATCACCGGCGACACCCGCACCACGGCGGATGCCGGGCCGACGTCCGCCAGCCGCGGCACCCAGGTGGCCGCGCGTCTCGCCCGCATCGCCGCGCCGGGCTTTCGCGCCCGGGTGCTGATGGCGGCCGCCGCCGCGACGGGGCTCGATCCCGACGACATCACCCTCGGCCCCGGTGGCATCCACCTGAAGGGCGGCGGCCGCAATGCGCCGGTGCTCGATTTCGCGGCGCTGGCGGCCACCGCCGGCGAGATCGCGGAAGACGCCTTCATGCCGGCCATCGAGACCTATGCCGGCATCGGCGATGCCCATGTGATCTTCACCGCCTGCGGGGCGATTGCCCGGATCGCGGTCGACCGCTGGACCGGACGCATCCGCGCCGAGCGCATCGCCGTGGTGCCGGCCGGCGGGCCGGTGCTGTCGCCGGAAGCCTTCAAGGGCCAGATCGAGGGCGGGGCGGTGATGGGCCTCGGCTTCGTGCTGACCGAGGACCTGCCGGCCCGGGACGGCCGCTTCATCGCCGACAATCTCGACCGCTATCTCGTGCCGACGCTGGCCGACAGCTGTCCGGTCGATGTCGATCCGGTGGAGGAGCTGGCGCCTGATGATCCCGTCGGCCTGCGCGGGGTCGGCGAGATCGCCATGAATGCGGTGGGGCCGGCGCGTGCCACCGCCATCATCGACGCGCTGGGCGTGGCGCCGACCCGGCTGCCGGTGGATCCGGCCTGGGTGCTCGATGTGCTGGAGGAGAGCGGACGATGAGCGGGGAAATGTCCGGTCCGGCGGTGCATTTCACCGTGGATGACATGCCGGTGTGCGTGATGGCGCCGCCCGACCGGCGGCTGATCGCCCTTCTGCGCGATGATCTCGGCATCACCGGCCCCAAGGAGGGCTGCGCCATCGGCCGTTGCGGTGCCTGCGTCGTGCTGCTCGATGGCCGGCCGGTGAATGCCTGTCTGGTGCTCGCCGCCCGGCTGGAGGGACGCACGGTCACCACCGTCGCCGGTCTCGGCGAGCGGGCCCGGCCGGTTCAGGAGGCGCTGGCGGAAGCCGGCGCCGTCCAGTGCGGCTACTGCGCGCCGGGCCTCGTCGTCGCCCTCACCGCCCTGCTGGAACGGCCCGATCCGCCGGTGGACGGGGCGGAAGTGTCCCGGGCGCTTTCAGGCCAGATCTGCCGCTGCACCGGCTATGGCGGGCTCCGCCGGGCGCTCGCCGCGCTGGGGCTGCCGGTGCCGGCCTGACGGGGCGGTCCCCCGGATCGCTCCTACCGGGAGCGCCAGATGCTGACCGCGTGGCGTTCCTGAAGAGATGCGGATTTCTCATATGTCCCAGGGGCATGAGAAATCCGCCCCGGACTGCCACAGTCCTCTTCGAGGATCTTCGGGATCAGTCCGTCGCGCCGAGGGCGTCGAAGCCGGCGATGATCTCGTCGGAGCGGCGGCGGGCGCCGGCCTGGAGATATTCCATGGCCGTGAGTGCCGCCGCGTGCGCCGCCTCGCTGGAGCCGGACACGCAGTCCTCCACCACCCGGCAATAATAATCGCTCTGGTGGCCATCGACGAAGGAATAGTGCACGCACACATCGGTGAAGCCGCCGACCATGATGAGGGTCTCGGCCTTCAGGCCACGCAGCAGGATTTCCAGATCGGTGCCGAAGAAGCAGGAATAGCGCCGCTTGGTGATGCGGTAGTCATCGGGCAGCATGCCCATTTCTTCCACCGCGAACTCGGTTCCCGGCTCGCCTTCGACACAGTGGATGTTCTCCGCGCCATCCAGCTCGCGGCCGAAGTCGATGTGGTCGCGGCGGTGGGCCTCCTGCACGAACACCACGGGCACGCCATTGCGGCGCGCCGCATCCACCAGCAGCCGGGCGCGGCGATAGCGGGTGGCGGAATCATCCATCAGATCAAGGGTCGTGGTGGCGCGCCGGGGCAGGAAACAGCCCTTCTGGATGTCGATCACCAAAAGGACCGGCCGGCCGACGATCATCGGCTTCGGCTGCTTCTTCGTTGCGGACACCGGCGGCTCCTGTTTGTGTGCGAGAAAAATTTTACGCAACGCTAAAAGCGGACGCGCATCCTGTAAAGCCCTCTCCGGTAGGGGTCAGACGCCCTGATGGCGGCGGGTCTCGGCGTCGGCGGCCCATCGCAGGCAATCGGCGAAGGCGGAGAGGGCCGGGGTCAGCGGCCGGCCGGCGGGCAGATAGAGGCAGGTGCGCAGCACCACCCGGGGGCGGAACATGCGCATCTCCAGCCCGGCGCCGGCACCTTCGGCAAGGCTCAGCGGGTTGACGAGGGCGATGCCGACCCCGCCGCGCACCAGCGCGAGTGCACCGAGCGCATTTTCCACGACGACGGCGGTCTGCGGCTCGACATGGGCCTGCTGGAACAGCGCCGCCACCAGCCGGGTGGTGGCGGAGGTTTCCGGCAGCGCGATCAGCGGCTCGCGGGCGAGATCGGCCGGGCGCAGCACGCTGCGGGCGGCCAGCGGATGGCCGGCCGGCAGCACGGCGCACAGCAGGGTGGTGCACAGGTCGCTCACCTGACAGAGCGCGACTTCCCGGGCGTCGATGTCCCGGACCGGGGGCGTGCCGACGCCGATGTCGACGGCGCCCGAGACCAGCTTCTCGATGAGCCCGGCGGTGCGGTCGATCTTCAGGTCGATGCGCACCTGGGGCCAGTCCTGCCGGAAGCGGGCGATGGCGCGGGGCGCAATCGCCGCCAGCGCCGGGCCGGCGACGCCGAGGATGAGGGTGCCGGTGTCGCCCTCGCGCAGATGGGCGGCGGCGCGCCGGGCGCGGGCCAGATGATCCACGGCACTCTGGGCGAAGGGGAGGAGCTGACGCGCGGCATCGGTCGCCGCCAGCCGTCCGCCTTCATGGATGAAGAGCGTCAGCCCGGATTCCCGCTCCAGCACCTTCAGGCTCTTGGAGACGGCCGCCACCGTCAGCCCTAGGCTGTCGGCAGCCTCCGCCATGGTGCGGCTGACCGCCATGGTCAGGAAGATCTCGAAATGCCGGGTGCCGATCGCCTCCAGCCCCATGCCGCCCGCTCCGTTCCCGTTTCCCGATCTGTCCGGATCCCGCCGCAGGTCTACCGGAACGTCCGCCGGGCCCGCCCGATCCGCTGCCGTCACGCCCGGGCACTGCGCTCCGGGCCCCTGAAAGCAGGCTCCGGGGAATGCTGCCCGGAGTCAACTCGAAGTCAAGTCATTTGTCCTTGAGGTTTCGCCTGACCG
>JBBSSF010000350.1:0-4541 GCA_038242345.1 Hyphomicrobiales bacterium | reverse complement strand
GGCGTCGATCTGGTCATAGGCCTTGAAGGTCGCGCCGCCGGTCTTGGCCAGCACCTTCGTGATCGCAGCCGTCAGGGACGTCTTGCCATGGTCAACGTGACCGATCGTCCCGATGTTGCAGTGCGGCTTCGTCCGCTCGAACTTTTCCTTCGCCATCGGCGTGGACTCCGTCGATCGAAAAATATCTGGTTGCGTCGGTCAGGTTCAGGCGAACTTCGCCTGAACCTCCTGGGCCACCGCGGTGGGAACCTGCTCGTAGTGGTCGAACTGCATGGAGTAGCTCGCCCGGCCCTGGCTCATCGAGCGCAGGGTGTTCACATAGCCGAACATGTTCGCCAGAGGCACGAAGGCGTTGACGATCTGCGCGTTGCCGCGCGTATCGGTGCCCTGGATCTGACCGCGCCGAGAATTCACGTCGCCGATCACCGAGCCGAGATAGTCCTCGGGGGTGGTGATCTCGACCTTCATGATCGGCTCCAGCAGAACCGGAGCAGCCTTCTGCAGCGCCTCACGGAACGCAGCCCGCGACGCGATTTCGAAGGCGAGGGCCGAAGAGTCGACCTCGTGGTAGGCACCGTCGATCAGCTCGACCTTGACGTCGACCACGGGGAAGCCCGCGACCACGCCAGAACCGACGACCGAGTTCAGGCCCTTTTCGACGCCCGGGATATATTCCTTGGGCACCGAACCACCGACGATCTTGGACTCGAACTGGAAGCCCTTGCCCACCTCGTTCGGCTCGACGACGAACTTCACCCGGGCAAACTGACCGGTACCACCGGTCTGCTTCTTGTGGGTGTAGTCCACCTCGACGCGCTTGGTGATCGTCTCACGATAGGCAACCTGCGGGGCGCCCACGTTCACGTCCACCTTGTAGGTCCGCTTCAGGATGTCGACCTTGATGTCGAGATGAAGCTCGCCCATGCCCTTCAGGATGGTCTGGCCCGACTCCTGGTCGGTCGACACCCGGAAGGACGGATCTTCCGCCGCCAGCTTGTAGAGGGCGACAGCCATCTTTTCCTGATCGCTCTTCGTCTTCGGCTCGACGGCGATCTCGATGACCGGATCAGGGAATTCCATGCGCTCCAGGATGACCGGATTGGCCAGATCACAGAGCGTATCGCCCGTCCGCGTCTCCTTGAGGCCAGCCAGGGCGATGATGTCGCCGGCGTGGGCCTCCTTGATGTCCTCACGCGAGTTCGCGTGCATCAGCAGCATGCGACCCACACGCTCCTTCTTCTCCCGCGGGGAGTTGAGGAGAGTGGTGCCTGCCTCGACGATACCGGAATAGATCCGGCAGAAGGTCAGGGAGCCGACGAAGGGGTCGTCCATGATCTTGAACGCGAGCATGGCGAGCGGCTCGTCGTCCGTCGAATGACGAACGGTTTCCTGCTCGGTCTTGCCATCGATGCCCTTGATCGGCGGAACATCGACCGGCGAAGGCAGATAATCCACGACGGCGTCGAGGAGGGTCTGCACGCCCTTGTTCTTGAAGGCCGAGCCGCACAGCACCGGATAGAAGGTGCCATTCAGAACCGCCTTGCGGATGAGGCGCTTCAGGGTCGGCTCGTCCGGCTCGTTGCCCTCGAAGAAGGCAGCCATGACGTCGTCATCAAGCTCGACCGCCGCCTCGATGAGGGCAGCGCGATATTCCTCGGCCTGCTCCAGCAGGTCGTCGGGGATCGCGATCTCGGTGAACTTCGCGCCCTTGTCCTCGTCGGACCACACGATGCCGACCATCCGGACGAGATCGATCAGGCCCTTGAAGTCGCTTTCAGCGCCGATCGGCAGCTGGATCGCGACCGGACGGGCACCAAGGCGAACCTTGATGTCATCCAGGCACTGAAAGAAGTTCGCGCCCGTCTTGTCCATCTTGTTGGCGAAGACGATCCGGGGGACATGATACTTGTCACCCTGGCGCCACACCGTCTCGGTCTGCGGCTCGACGCCCTGGTTGGAGTCGAGAACGCACACCGCACCGTCGAGCACACGCAGGGAGCGCTCGACTTCAATGGTGAAGTCCACGTGCCCGGGGGTGTCGATGATGTTCAGCCGCTTGCCATTCCACTGGGTGGTGGTGGCAGCCGACGTGATGGTGATGCCGCGCTCCTGCTCCTGCTCCATCCAGTCCATGGTCGCGGCGCCGTCGTGGACTTCGCCGATCTTATGGGACTTGCCGGAGTAGTAGAGGATCCGCTCGGTCGTCGTCGTCTTGCCGGCATCGATGTGGGCCATGATGCCGAAGTTGCGGTAGTCCTCGATTGCGTGGGTGCGGGCCATGACGGTCGCTCCTTTGTCCGGGGTCTACCGGGATTACCAGCGATAGTGCGAGAACGCGCGGTTCGCTTCCGCCATGCGGTGCGTATCTTCGCGCTTCTTCACGGCGACGCCACGGTTGTTGGCGGCATCGAGCAGCTCGCCCGACAGACGCTCGACCATGGTCTTCTCGTTGCGGCCGCGGGCCGCCGAGATCAGCCAGCGAATGGCCAGGGCCTGCCGGCGCTCCGACCGAACCTCGACCGGAACCTGGTAGGTCGCGCCACCGACGCGCCGCGAGCGAACCTCGACGGACGGCATCACGTTGCCGAGCGCCTGGTGGAACAGCTCGATCGGCTCCTGCCGGCTCTTCGCCTTCACCACGTCGAAGGCACCGTAGACGATCGCCTCGGCGACCGACTTCTTGCCCTCGTACATCACGGAGTTCATGAACTTCGTGACGATGACATCACCGAACTTGGGATCCGGAAGGATCTCGCGCTTTTCAGCGCTGTGGCGGCGGGACATGCCTCGTCCTCTCCGTCTGGAAATTTGCTACTGCGCGAAAACTCACTTCGGCCGCTTGGCGCCGTACTTCGAACGACGCTGCTTGCGGTCCTTGACACCCTGGGTGTCGAGCACGCCGCGCAGGATGTGATAACGCACGCCCGGAAGGTCCTTCACGCGGCCGCCGCGGATCATGACCACGGAGTGCTCCTGAAGGTTATGTCCCTCACCCGGGATATAGCCGATCACTTCGAAGCCATTGGTCAGGCGGACCTTGGCCACCTTACGAAGAGCCGAGTTCGGCTTCTTCGGAGTGGTCGTATAGACCCGGGTGCAGACGCCCCGCTTCTGCGGGCAAGCTTCCATGGCCGGAACCTTGTTGCGCTGCGGCGGATCCTTCCGCGGCTTGCGGATCAGCTGGTTGATCGTCGGCATCGTTCCGTCCCGTCTTTCATCCGGTTATCCCGTGCGCGCTCTCCGCGCACACATTCGCACACAAGCGAACGGGCGCAGACCCATTGTCAGCGACAAGGGGAAGCGCCTGGACAGCCAGAGGATCACGAGCCCGGCGGCCCGCGATCATGCTATCAGCCTCAAAACACCCATGTGATTCCGGCAGCGTCTAAGCCATCTGGGGTGACAGGGCATTGGCGCCCCGCACGGAATTAGCTTACCGCCTGCCGCGAAGTGGCCGGAACCTACTTGGTGCCTCCCCGGGAGTCAACCCCGTTTCGGCACGTTTTTAGCGATTTCCGGCCGGTTTCGGCGCGTTTCCGGCAGACCGCCGGCGCGCTCGCCGCTGCGGCATGTCGTGCCGCAGCGCAACGATTCTAGCAGGGCCCGCGCCGAATGCCAGCCCCTTTTCCACGGCGCCGTGCTCAGGCCTCTGCGAGCGCCCTCAGGTGCGCAAGGATGCCTGTCGTGGATCCGCTGGCCTCCGGCGCGCCGTGGCCTTCCACGGCCGGCAGCAGGGCGGTCGCGAGCTCCTTGCCGAGCTCGACACCCCACTGGTCGAAGGAGTTGATCTCCCAGATGATTCCCTGGACGAACACCTTGTGCTCATAGGCCGCCAGCAGGCGCCCGAGGGTGCGCGGGTCGAGCGTCCGGTAGGCGATCGTGGTCGATGGCCGGTCACCGGGGAACACCTTGTGGGGCGCGAGCGCGTCGATCTCGGCCTCGGACAGTCCCTTCGCGCGCGCCTGGGCCCGCACCTCGTCCTCGGAGCGGCCGACCATCAGCGCCTCGCCCTGGGCGAGGCAGTTGGCGATCAGCTTTGCGTGATGATCGGAGAGCTGCTCATGGGGCACCGCGGCAATCAGAAAATCCGCCGGCACGGGATCGGTGCCCTGATGGATGAGCTGGAAGAAGGCGTGCTGGCCATTGGTGCCGGGCTCGCCCCACACCACCGGACCGGTCGGCATCTCCACGGGCAGTCCGTCGCGGGTCACGCGCTTGCCGTTCGATTCCATGTCGAGCTGCTGGAGATGGGCGGCGAATCGGCTGAGGCGCTGGTCATAGGGCAGCACCGCATGGGTGGCATAGCCGAGCACGTTGCGGTGCCAGATGCCGAGAAGCGCCAGCACCACCGGAATGTTCTTCCGCAGCGGCGCAGCGCGGAAATGCTCGTCCATCTCGTGGCCGCCTTCCAGGAAGGCGCGGAAATTGTCGAAGCCGATCGAGAGCGCCACTGACAGGCCAATGGCCGACCAGACGGAATAGCGCCCGCCCACCCAGTCCCAGAAGCCGAAGATGCGGTCCGCCGCGATGCCGAAGGCGGC
>JBBSSF010000349.1:0-4568 GCA_038242345.1 Hyphomicrobiales bacterium | reverse complement strand
GTGATGAAATCCGCCTGCCGCCGCTTCACCACGGTGATCGGCCCCGATGGCGACGCCAACCATCAGGACCATCTCCACATGGACCTCGCCCGCCACAACGCCACGCGCACCTATCGCTATTGCAAGTGATACCAAAGATCCTTGAAAAGGACTTTGGTATTCCGGTGTGGATTTCTCATGTCCCTGGGGCATATGGGAAATCCGCTGTTCTTCAGGCGCTTGGGTGCGGTCAGCACTTCGTGTGCCGGGTATGACGCAGCGGACATCCGCCCGCGGCCGGATTTCCGGCTCCCCGTGCTCTCCCTCTCTCCCATCCCCCCTGCTCCCGGAGTTCCCCCTGACCTGGCCCACCCGTCGCGAACTCGCCATGCTGGCCCTCATCAACCGCGCGCGTGCCAATCCGCTCGCCGAGGCGGCGCGGCTTGGCATGGGGCTCGACGACGGTCTGCCACCCGGCAGCATTTCCCGCGGGCCACTGCCGCCGCTTGCCTTCAGCCGCTTCCTCACCACCGCCGCCCGGGAGCACAGCGCGTGGATGCTGGCAACCGGCCAGTTCGGCCATACCGGCGCCGGCGGCAGCGATTCCACCATCCGGATCCGGGATGCGGGCTATCCGCTCGGCCGCAGCTGGCGCACCGGGGAAAATATCTCGTGGACGGGCAACACCGGTCCGCTGGACCTTTCGGCTGCCATCGGCGAGCAGCATGACGGGCTGATGCGGAGCCCGGTGCACCGGCAGAACATCCTCTCCCCCTATTTTCGCGAGGTCGGCATCGGCCAGGCGGTCGGCCGCCATTTCTCCGGCGGTCTCCCCTATGCCGCCTCCTTCATCACCCAGGACTTCGCGACCTCCTCGGCCAGCCGCCCGGATTTCGGCCCGGTGCCGCTGACACCGGACGATGGCGACCTGCTGCTGCCCTGACCCCCCGCGCCGGAGGACCGCCCGCGGACAGGGCCCGGCCTCACCGGCCCGGCACCGAATCTGTCTTCACCGGGCGCGCTCGGTGCAGCCGATTCCATCCGGGACAGTGCGCCTGAAGAACAGCAGATTTCTCATATGATCCAGAGGCATGAGAAATCCGCATCGGAATGCCAAAGCGTCCTCTTCGAGGATCTTTGGTATGACGCGACGGCCGCCTCCTTCTCCTGGCCCGGCCTGACCCCACCCGGGTCCGACCGACTTTCCGCAGCCCCGCCCCGCGGCAGCCCGCAAGACCGGGGCCTTTCCCGGGACCGGGCGCAGCCCGGGCCTTGCATCCGCGGAGCGTCGGGACTATATGGGGACCAACAAATTCTCGTGCTGCCTGTCGGGGCAGGTGAGAGTGGGTTCCGCCCCGGAGCCCGCTCTTTTTTGTATGGCGCGGACGTTCCGTCCGATTCCCGACCTGGTGGCGCCGAAGAGCCGGACCGACGCACCCATGGCCGATATTCCCTCCGAGACCGCAGCGCCCGCCGACGGGTCGCTTTCCGTCGAGACCGAAGCGGCCTTCGACCCGGCAGAGCCGCGGCTGATCCACGAGCGCGGGCTGGAGGCACGCATCGCCGCCCTGGTCGAGCCGGTGGCGCTTGATCTCGGCTACCGGCTGGTGCGGATCAAGGTGTCCAACCAGAACGGCCTGACCCTCCAGGTCATGGCCGAGCGGCCGGACGGCTATATGGGCGTCGAGGACTGCGAGGCCCTGTCGCGGGCGCTCTCGCCGGTGCTGGATGTCGAGGATCCGATCGACCGGGAATATAATCTCGAGATCTCCTCCCCCGGCATCGACCGCCCGCTGGTGCGGCGTTCGGACTTCGTCCGCTGGGCCGGCTATGTGGCCAAGGTGGAGATGTCGGTGCTGGTGGACAACCGCAAGCGCTTCCGCGGCACGCTGATCGGCGTCCAGGGCACTGATGCCGTGCTGCATCTGCCCGACGCGCCGAAGGACAAGCCGGACACGATCCATCTGCCCATCGAGGACATCGCGGAAGCGCGACTGGTCTTGACGGACGAGCTCATCACCGCTTCCCTGCGTGCGGCCAAGCGGGCCGCGGGCGAGGACGCAAGCGACGACGCCTGAGACCCCCGCCGCAAGGCGCCGCAGCCGGCAGGCGCGGACAGGGCCCCAAGGAACTGGCGACCGGTCCCGGCCGGACGCAACGGAGAGTGACGAACGATGGCCATCAGCGCGAATCGACTTGAGCTGTTGCAGATCGCCGACGCGGTCGCCCGCGAGAAGGTGATCGACCGGCAGATCGTGCTCGCCGCCATGGAGGACGCGATCCAGAAGGCGGCCCGTTCGCGCTTCGGATCCGAAACCGAGGTGAAGGCCGAGATCAACCCGAAGACCGGCGAGATCCGGCTGCAGCGCCTGCTGCTGGTCGTCGAGAAGCTCGAAAACCCGGCGACCGAAATCGAGCTGGAGGATGCGCGCCGGCGCAACCCGGCCGCCCAGATCGGCGACTATATTTCCGAGCCCCTCCCCCCGCTCGACTTCGGCCGCATCGCCGCCCAGTCGGCCAAGCAGGTCATCGTGCAGAAGGTGCGCGAGGCCGAGCGGGACCGGCAGTATGAAGAGTTCAAGGACCGCATCGGCGAGATCGTCAACGGCGCGGTGAAGCGCGTCGAATATGGCAACGTGATCGTCGATCTCGGCCGCGGCGAAGGCATGCTGCGCCGGGACGAGCTGATCCCGCGCGAACTGTTCAAGACCGGCGATCGCATCCGCGCCTATGTGTTCGATGTGCGCCGCGAGCAGCGCGGTCCGCAGATCTTCCTGTCGCGCACCCATCCGCAGTTCATGGCGAAGCTGTTCGCCCAGGAAGTGCCGGAAATCTATGACGGCGTGATCGAGGTGAAGGCCGTTGCCCGCGATCCGGGCTCGCGCGCCAAGATCGCCGTGCACTCGCGCGATTCCGCCATTGATCCGGTTGGCGCCTGCGTCGGCATGCGCGGCAGCCGCGTGCAGGCGGTCGTCGCCGAGCTCCAGGGCGAGAAGATCGACATCATTCCGTGGTCGCCCGATGCGGCCACCTTCATCGTCAACGCCCTCCAGCCGGCGGAAGTGGCCAAGGTCGTCCTCGACGAGGACGCGCGCCGCATCGAGGTGGTGGTGCCCGACGATCAGCTGTCGCTGGCCATCGGCCGGCGCGGCCAGAATGTGCGCCTCGCCTCCCAGCTCACCGGCTGGGACATCGACATCCTGACCGAGCAGGAAGAGAGCGAGCGGCGCCAGAAGGAATTTGCCGAGCGCACCACCCTGTTCGTCGATGCCCTCAATGTCGACGAGATGGTCGGCCAGCTGCTGGCGGCCGAAGGCTTCGGCTCGGTGGAAGAGGTCGCCTTCGTCGATCTCTCGGAAGTCGCCGGGATCGAAGGGTTCGACGAGGAGACGGCGCAGGAAATCCAGGATCGCGCCCGGGAATATCTGGACGAGATCGAGCGTCAGCAGGACGAGGAGCGCATTGCGCTCGGCGTTGCTGACGAGCTGAAGGAGATCCCGGGCATCACCACGGCGATGCTGGTGGCGCTTGGCCGCGACGGCATCAAGACCGTCGAGGATCTCGCCGGCTGCGCCACCGACGACCTGTGCGGCTGGAGCGAGCGCAAGGACGGCGAAACCAAGCGCTTCCCCGGCGCTCTCAGCGAACACGAGGTGTCGCGCGCCGATGCCGAGGCGATGATTATGGCCGCCCGCGTGAAGGCCGGCTGGGTCGAGGCCGAGGACGAAGTTCTGGACGAAGTGGAAACCGAAGAGGAGGGCGCAGAGACGCCGGCAGCCCAGTGATGGGCGCGCGGGTTCTCCTTCCCCTCCCCTTCTTCCTGATCCCCTCCTGATCGCGCGGCCGGTCGGGAGGCGGTGACACACACGCCGCCAACGGACCGGATGCCGAGAAAGAACGAGCCCACGGAGCGCCAGTGTATCGTCACGCGGACGGTCGAGCCGATCGACCGTCTCGTGCGGTTCGTGTGCGCGCCTGACGGGTCGGTGGTTGCCGACCTGAAGGGCAATCTGCCCGGACGGGGGGTCTGGGTGACGGCCCGGCGCGACGCGATCGCAGCCGCCGTCTCCCGGCGCCTGTTCGCCCGAGGCCTGAAGGAAGACGTGCGGGCAGCCGATGATCTGCCCGCAACGGTCGAATCGCTGCTGATCCAGGCCACGCTTGGCGCGCTTTCCCTGGCGCGCAAGGCGGGTCAGGCCGTCTTCGGTCACACGGCCGTGACGGAAGCCATCGCCCAGGGCACGGTTCTTGCGAGAATCGAGGCCACAGACGCCGCAGCCGACGGGCGCCGCAAGATCGATCAGGCCGTGACGCGCCGCTATGGCCGTCCGGATGCACTTTCTGTTGTCGAAATTTTCGATTCTGCCCAATTGGATTTGGCATTGGGCCGGTCACATGTGATACATGCAGCCCTGTTGACCGGACCGGCCGGCCAGGGCGTGCTCGAACGCGCGGAGCGCATCGTGCGCTACCGCCAATCGTCCGGCTCCGGACTTTCCAAGCCGACGACGGTTGCGACGAGGATGGCACCGGTCACCGATCTGCCCGACGGGCAGGACGGGACGGTCCCATCGGACACGGGGATTTCC
>JBBSSF010000348.1:0-4574 GCA_038242345.1 Hyphomicrobiales bacterium | reverse complement strand
TATCTGGGCGCCGTGCTCAAGCTCTGCCAGGAGCGGCGTGGCCTGCAGATCGACCTGTCTTATGTCGGCAAGCGCGCCATGGCCACCTATGACCTGCCGCTGAACGAAGTCGTGTTCGACTTCTACGACCGGCTGAAGTCGATCTCGAAGGGCTATGCCTCCTTCGACTATCATGTCTCGGACTATCGCGAGGGCGACCTCGTGAAGATGTCGATCCTGGTGAACGCCGAGCCGGTGGATGCCCTGTCGATGCTGGTGCACCGCTCCCAGGCGGACCGGCGTGGCCGGGCCATGTGCGAGAAGCTGAAGGACCTCATTCCGCAGCACATGTTCCAGATCCCGATCCAGGCGGCGATCGGCGCCAAGATCATCGCCCGCGAGACCATCCGGGCGCTGAGGAAGGACGTGACCGCCAAGTGCTATGGCGGCGACATCACCCGCAAGCGCAAGCTGCTGGAAAAGCAGAAGGAAGGCAAGAAGCGCATGCGGCAGTTCGGCAAGGTGGAGATTCCCCAGGAAGCCTTCATCGCCGCCCTCAAGGTGGACGTCTGACCGCGGCCGATCTATCCTCTGCGCTTGCGGGACCTTGCCCGTTCCGGAGCGCCTCTCATGACCGTGCTCATCACCGTCTCCGACGACGGCCACCTGACGCTCGACGCCGCGACGCTGCAGGCGCTGGGCCTGAAGCCCGGCGACCGCGTCGCCGTTGAAGCGCTGGAAGGCGGCGGCTTTTCCGTGCGCGCCGAGCCGAATCCGGGCTCGCTGGAGGCGTTCTATTCCTGCCTGCCGAAATATGACGGCCCCGCGGTCTCGATCGAGGAGATGAACGAGGCCATCGCTGCTGCCTGGGCCGGCGAGCGATGATCCTTTGCGTGGACACCAATGTCCTTGTCCGCGCCGCGACCCGGGATGATCCGGAGCAGAGCCGCCGCGCGCAGAGCGAACTCTCGTCCGCGGACAGACTCATCATTCCCGTTGCCGTCCTGTGCGAGTTCGTCTGGGTCCTCTCCCGCGTCTACAAATATGGCCGGCCGGCAATCGCGGATGCGCTCACCGAGCTGCTCGGCAGCGGACGGGTCACGACAGACTGGCCGGCGGTCGAAGCCGGCCTCGCCCTGCTGAGAGCCGGCGGCGACTTTGCCGATGGCGTCATCGCCCATCAGGGTCTCGCCGCGGGCGCCGATGCCTTCGTCTCCTTCGACGTCCGGGCGATCCGGCTCCTGAACCAGCAGGGCCTGCCGGCGCGCCTGCCCGCCTGACCCCCTCTCCCCCGTCGCTCCGACAGAATCCGCGTCGCCCCGTCCCGCCCGGGGCCGGCCTGCCATTGCCTCCGCCCCTTCGCGGAGGACGAATATTCATGCTCATTTATCGAGCATAAATGCACGTCCGCGGATTCATTGTATGCAATAGGCCTGCTCTCCGCGCCCTGAAGCCCCCGGATGGCTGGCATGGGGATTGCGTGGAGAGGCCGGAAGCAGCCCCCGCGTGTCGGCCGGGAAAGCCCTTTCGCCGCCTCCCCCGCGGCGCCCGACACCCTGCTTCCGAACCGAGGTTGCGCCTCTTCCTCCCGCGATCCGCTTTCCCCGTCGCCCGAGCAATGCGCCAGATCCGAGATCCGCAATGACCGCGTCCCCCCTCCACTATCTGTCCGCCACCGAACTGACGCGTCTCATCAGGGCCCGGGAGATTTCCGCCGTCGAGGTGATGCAGGCTTTCCTGGCCCGGATCGAGGAGCTCAATCCGAAGCTCAACTCGATCGTCTCGATGCTTCCGGCAAGCGCGGCCCTGCGGCTGGCGGAAGCGGCCGACCGGGCGCAGGCGGCCGGCGAGGCCCTCGGCGTGCTGCACGGCCTGCCGACGGCGGTGAAGGACCTGAACGCCGTGCGCGGCTTTCCCACCCGGTTCGGCTCGCGCGGACACCTTGCCGACCCGGTCGCCGATCACGACGCGATCTTCGTCTCCCGCCTGCGCGCGGCCGGCGCGCTCATCATCGGCAAGACCAACACGCCGGAATATGGCGTCGGCACCCTCACCTTCAACGACGTGTTCGGCATCACCCGCAATCCGTGGGATCTCGACCGCCATGCCGGCGGTTCCAGCGGCGCCGGCGCCGCGATCGCGGCCGGCCTGCTGCCGCTGGCCGATGGCTCCGACAGCGGCGGCTCGATCCGCTATCCGTCGTCCTTCTGCAACCTCGTCGGCCTGCGCCCCTCGCCCGGCCGGGTGCCGTTCGAGGCGGCGGGCGACGGCTGGGCGCCCCATGTGGTGGTCGGGCCGATGGCGCGCTCGTCCCGGGATGCCGGCCTGCTGCTCGCCGCCATGGCCGGCGCCTCCGACGCCATCCCGATCGGCATCGATCAGGATCCCGCGGCCTTCCTGACGCTGAACGAGGTCGACCTGTCGCGGGTGCGCATCGCCTGGAGCAAGGATGCCGATGGCCTGCCGGTGTCCGAAGAGATCCGCACCGCCTATGCCCGCGCCCGCGCGACGCTCACCGGGCTCGGCTGCCTCATCGACGATGTCGAGCTCGATCTCTCGACGGCTGATCGCGCCTGGGAGGCCGTGGAGATGTTCGGCTTCTTCACCGATGCGCCGGAGCTGGTGTACAGCCGGCCGGAGCTGTTCCGGCCGGATTATGTCCGCAACATCCGCCAGGGCGCGGCGGCGACCATGGCCGAGCTGGCCTTCGGCGTGCGCGAACGGACGGCGATCTTCCGCCGCACGGCGGATCTTCTGGAAGACTATGACGTCTTCATCACCCCGGCGACCCCGGTCAGCGCCCCGCCGGCCGATGTGGAGTGGGTGTCGGAAATCGACGGCACGGTGTTCGACCGCTATTTCCTGTGGCAGCGCATGGCCTGCCGCATCACCATGACCGGCCACCCGGTGCTGGTGACCCCCGGCGGCTTCACCGATGCCGGGATGCCCTTCGGCCTCCAGATGGTCGGCCGGCTGCGGGGCGAACACGCCCTCCTGTCCCTTGGCAACGCCATCGAGACCCGGACGGGCTGGGTGGACCGGCACCCGCCGGTCTGAGCAGGCACCGCAACGCGCTCCGGGCAGCCCTGCGGCTGCCCGGCCCCTCCCTCAGAACAGCGCCTGCACCGCGGCATCGGCCACGAGGCCGAGGAACACCAGCGCGCCGGCATACTGGTTGGAGCGGAACAGCTTCAGGGCGCGATCGCCATCCGTCAGGCTGACGGTCGCGCCCTGCCAGACGAGGTGCGCCGCAAACAGCGCCAGCCCCACGAAGGCCAGCGGACCGCAATCGGCCAGCACCATCGCCGCGCCGATCAGCAGTACCGTCGCCAGATAGAGCACGCCGATCCAGAAGCGGGCATGATCGCCGAACAGGCGCGCGCTGGAATGGATGCCGATCACCTCGTCATCCTCCTTGTCCTGCAGGGCGTAGATCGTGTCATAGCCGATGGTCCACACCACGGCCGCCAGATAGAGCGCCACCGGCGCCGCATCCAGATGGCCGAACACCGCCGTCCAGCCCAGAAGCGCCCCCCAGGAGAAGGCGAGCCCGAGGACAAGCTGCGGCATGTCGAAGAAGCGCTTCATGAACGGATAGGCCGCGACCACCGCCAGCGAGCCCAGCCCCCACAGGATCGTCGCGGTGTTGAACTGGAGGAGCACGGCAAGGCCGACCAGCGCCTGGAGCACCAGGAAGGCGGCCGCCTGCTTCGCGCTCACCTGCCCGCTCGGGATCGGCCGCGAGCGGGTGCGGGCGACGCTGGCATCCAGATCCCGGTCAACGATGTCGTTGTAGGTGCAGCCGGCGCCGCGCATGGCAACGGAGCCAATGAAAAACAGCGCGAGATGCCAGAGGTTCGGCCCGACTCTACCAGCCGCCACCGCCGCCAGAGCCGCCGACCACCAGCACGGCCACAAGAGCAGCCACCAACCGATGGGCCTGTCCAGCCGGCACAGCCGCGCATAGGGCCGGAACCAGCGCGGCGCCACCCGGTCCACCCAGTTGCCCCGGACGGCATCGGCAACGCTCTGATCGGACATGGCTCGCTCTCCGCTTTCCCGTGCGGACAGCTTTGCCAGAACGGGGCGTCGCACGCTACCCGCAACGATCGGCGGGCTGCCGCCCGCACCCGCCCGGAGACCCGGGGGTCTCCGCACCTCTCCCCTGTCCTTCAATTGAAGAAAGACTGGAGGGTGCGGGAGGCTGGTCCTCCCGCGGGGTTCGGGGCAGCGCCCCGAAGACGTTTTCCGCCCGGGACACCCTCGACCGGGATCGCCGGGAGTGCTACGGGGGCGCCAACTGGCGCTGAGGGGCAGAGCCCGCGGCGGACCTTGCATTCGGGGGATTCCATGAACGTGCTCCTCATCGGCTCGGGTGGCCGCGAACATGCCCTGGCCACCGCCCTTGCCCGCTCGCCGCGCCTGACGAAGCTCTTTGCCGCTCCGGGCAATCCCGGTATTGCCGAACTTGCGACCCTCGTTGCCCTGGATGTCGCCGACCATTCCGCGGTGATCGCGTTCTGCCAGGCAAATGCCATCGATCTCGTGGTGGTCGGCCCCGAGGCGCCGCTGGTGGCGGGCCTCGTCGATGATCT
>JBBSSF010000347.1:0-4576 GCA_038242345.1 Hyphomicrobiales bacterium | reverse complement strand
TGGGCGGAGCATCTGGTGCTCATCTATCCGCTGTGGCTGGGCGACGTGCCGGCCCGGTTCAAGGGCTTCCTGGAGCAGGCGATCCGGCCGACCCTGATCGGCGAGATCGACCTGTCCGGCAAGTCCGGTCGGCGCCTCGCCGGGCGCTCGGCGCGGATCATCGTCACCATGGGGATGCCCGGCTGGTTCTACCGGCTCTATTATCGCGCCCATTCCCTGAAGAGCCTCCAGCGCAACGTGCTCGGCTTCATCGGCATCGCGCCGGTGCGCACCACGGTGGTCGGCAGCGTCGACAGGTCGCTCGCCCATCGCACCGGCTGGATCGCCCGGGTGAAGGCGCTCGGGGCGCGGGCGGCCTGAAGCCGGTGGCGTGCCTTGCGGTTTTCTCGCGGCAATGCCACCGTTCACCGGAAGTTAACCATCGCGGGATCGGGGATTCGGACGGCACATGAGCGGGCGCATCATCACGCTGGCGCAGCAGAAGGGCGGATCGGGCAAGACCACCGTCGCCACTCATCTGGCGATCGCCCATGCCCGGCGCGGGCTCAGCGTCGCGGTTCTCGATGTTGATCCCCAGGGCAGCCTTGGCGAATGGTTCGAGGCGCGCGAGACGACCCTCGGGGCCGATGGAACGGGCCTCACCTTCCGCACCGCTTCCGGCTGGGGCGCCCGCCGCGAGGCGCGGTCGCTCGCCCGGGATCATGCCGTCGTCATCGTCGACACCCCGCCCAAATCCGACATGGAGGCCCGCCCGGCCATCGAGGCGGCGGACCTCGTCTGCATCCCGGTGCAGCCGACGCCGGTCGACCTGTGGGCGACCCAGGCGACCCTGGAGATGCTGTCGCGGGAGAAGCGTCCGGGTCTCCTGATCCTCAACCGCGCGGTGCCGCGGGCCTCGCTCACCCAGGAAATCGCCGATGCCGTGCGCGGGCTGCCGGTGCCGACGGCCCGCACCACGCTCGGCAGCCGGGTCGCCTTCGCGGCGGCCATGGGCAAGGGGCTGAGCGTGGAGGAAACCGAGCCCGGCTCCCGCTCGGCCGAGGAAATCGCCGCCCTCATTGCGGAAGTGATGGCGGCCGGGGCTTGAAATCCGCGGCCGGGCGCCGGAAGGTCGGCCCCGTCCGGAACCAGGGCCCTGTCCATGTCCAAGACCACCCGCGCCACCCAGGTGCTCCAGAAGGCCGGCGTCGCCTTCACGCTCCATCCTTATGAGTATGATCCCGATGCCGACCGCATCGGCCTGCAGGCGGCGGAAGCCATCGGTGCCGATCCCGGCTCGGTGCTGAAGACCCTCATGGCCGAGGTCGATGGCAAGCCCGTGTGCGTGGTGGTGCCGTCGGACCGGGAGGTGAGCATGAAGAAGCTCGCCGCGGCCTTCGGCGGCAAGTCGGCCCACATGATGAAGCCGGCCGATGCCGAGCGCCTGACGGGCTACCATGTTGGCGGCATCTCGCCCTTCGGGCAGAAGCGCCTCGTGCCGACGGCCCTGGAGGAGATCGCCACGGGCCTGCCCTTCATCTATATCAATGGCGGCCAGCGCGGCCTTCAGGTGCGGCTGGCGCCGGGCGATGCCATCGCCGTTCTGAAGGCAAAAGTGGCCCCCGTGGTTGCCTGATCGGCCGGGATTGGCCCCCTTGCCCCTTGCCCCGGGCGGTCATCGGGGGCATAAGCCCGGCCAAACGCCCCGTTTTCTCGAAGGCAGAAGCTCCATGCATCGTTATCGGACCCATACCTGCGGCGCGCTGACCGAGGCCGACGTCGGCAATCTGGTTCGCATCTCCGGCTGGGTGCACCGGGTGCGCGATCATGGCGGCCTGCTGTTCGTCGACCTGCGCGACCATTATGGCCTGACCCAGATCGTCGCCGATCCGGACTCGCCCGCCTTCCGCACCATGGAGAAGGTGCGCGCCGAGTGGGTCATCCGCATCGACGGCGTGGTCAAGGCCCGCACCCCCGAGACCATCAACGACAAGCTGCCGACCGGTCGCGTCGAGGTGTTCGTGAAGGACGCCGAGGTGCTCTCCCAGTCCAAGGAGCTGCCGCTGCCGGTGTTCGGCGAGCCGGACTATCCGGAAGACACGCGCCTCAAGTACCGCTTCCTCGACCTGCGGCGCGAGTCGCTGCACAAGAACATCATCCTGCGCTCCAAGATCATCTCGGCCATGCGCCGCCGGATGAACGATCAGGGCTTCACGGAATATCAGACGCCGATCCTGACGGCCTCGTCGCCGGAAGGCGCGCGCGACTTCCTGGTGCCGTCCCGCATCCATCCCGGCAAGTTCTATGCGCTGCCCCAGGCGCCGCAGCAGTTCAAGCAGCTGCTGATGATTGCCGGCTTCGACCGCTATTTCCAGATCGCGCCCTGCTTCCGCGACGAGGATCCGCGCGCCGATCGCCTGCCGGGCGAGTTCTACCCGCTCGATCTGGAGATGAGCTTCATCACCCAGGAAGACGTGTTCCAGACCATGGAACCGGTGCTGAAGGGCATCTTCGAGGAGTTCGGCGAGGGCAAGCCGGTCACCCAGGTGTTCCCGCGCATCCCCTACAAGGAAGCGATCCGCAAATACGGCTCCGACAAGCCGGATCTCCGGAATCCGATCGAGATGCAGGCGGTGACCGAGCACTTCGCCGGCTCGGGCTTCAAGATCTTCGCCCGCATGATCGAGGCCGATCCGAAGGTGGAAGTGTGGGCGGTTCCGGCCCCCACCGGTGGCAACCGCGCCTTCTGCGACCGCATGAACTCCTGGGCCCAGGGCGAGGGCCAGCCCGGCCTCGGCTACATCTTCTGGCGCGAGGGCGAGGAGGGCGGCGCCGGTCCGCTCGCCAAGAATATCGGTGTGGAGCGCACCAGCGCGATCCGCGACCAGCTCGGCCTGAAGGCGGGCGATGCCTGCTTCTTCGTCGCCGGCCGGCCGGAGAAGTTCGCCGCCTTCGCCGGGCAGGCCCGCACCCGGGTCGGCCGGGATCTCGGCCTCATCGACGAGAACCGGTTTGCGCTGGCCTGGATCGTCGACTTCCCGTTCTATGAGTGGAACGAGGACGAAAAGAAGATCGACTTCTCCCATAACCCGTTCTCCATGCCTCAGGGCGGTCTGGAAGCGCTGGAGAGCAAGGATCCGCTCACCATCGACGCCTTCCAGTATGATGCGGTCTGCAATGGCTACGAGATTTCCTCGGGCGCCATCCGCAACGCCGCGCCGGAAATCATGAAGAAGGCGTTCGAGATCGCCGGCTATGACGAGACGGTGCTGCTGGAGCGCTTCGGCGGCATGTATCGCGCCTTCCAGTATGGCGCCCCGCCCCATGGCGGCATGGCGGCGGGCATCGACCGCATCGTGATGCTGCTCTGCGGTGTGCCGAACCTGCGCGAGATTACCCTGTTCCCGATGAACCAGCAGGCCCAGGACCTGCTGATGGGCGCGCCCTCCGAGGCGACGCCGAAGCAGCTGCGCGAACTCTCCATCCGCGTGGCCCTGCCGGCGGCGGCGCCCGGCGCCTGAGGCTGGCACCCACCCCGCGGGAAGAGATGAAAAAGGGGGCGGCTCCGACGGGGCCGCCCCCTTTTTCATGACGGGATGCCGGCCGGGCAGCCTGGAATTCCTGAAACCGGCCGGTGCGCGGGGCGTCGGCCGAGGGGAGCCGGCTCATCCCAAAGATCCCGAAAAAAGGCTCTTTGGGATTCCGATGCCGATTTCTCATGCCGTCGCGGCATATGGGAGATCGGCAGCTCTTCAGGAACGCCGTGCGGTCAGCATCTGGCGCTCCTGGTATCAGGACTCGGCCTGCCGGGTCGCCAGCATGTGCAGCCGGGCGGCAAAGGTCGGCCGGTGGACGAGCAGGGCCTGGAGATCGCTTTCCGAGAACACCAGAATCCGGGTGCGGCTGAGGGCCCGCATCAGGCAGGTGGAACGCGGGCCGCCATACTGGGCCGGACCGCCGAACAGGTCGCCATCGGACAGCGTCGCCCGGCCTTCCGCCCCCTCCACGCTGACATCGCCGGAGGCGATGATGTGCAGCTCGTTGAGGGCGTCGCCGGGCCGGTAGATGGTGTTGCCGGGATCATAGGAGCGCGCGGCCAGCACCTGCAGCGCTTCGCCCATCACGCCGGCATCAAGGCCGGAGAACAGCGGCAGCCGCGAGAGGGTGCCCCAGTTCACCACGAAGCCGCGCTTGCGGATGATTTCGCCGAAGGCGTTCGACACCACGGCGATCGGCAGGGCGAGGATGATGAGCCCGGTGACCATGGTGATGCTGGCGACGATCCGTCCGCCGGGTGTCACCGGCACCGAGTCGCCATAGCCGACGGTGGTCAGCGTCGCGATCGACCACCACATGGCCGCCGGGATCGAGCCGAACTTGTCCGGCTGGGCTGCGGCTTCCAGCTCGTACATGGCGGTGGACGAGAACACCACGGCTGCCGACAGCACGACCAGACAGGCGATCAGCGTGTGCCGCTCCGTCCACAGCGCATCGGCCAGCGAGATGATGCCGGTGGAATAGCGCAGCAGCTTGAAGAAGCGCACCAGCCGCAGAAGCGTCAGGACCTGCAGGTCAACCGAGAAGATGTGGGCAATGA
>JBBSSF010000346.1:0-4599 GCA_038242345.1 Hyphomicrobiales bacterium | reverse complement strand
CGCTCGATGTCGGCGGCGACTATGCCTACCGCATGCGGGGCGAGTCCCACATGTGGATCCCGGATGTGGTGGCCAAGCTCCAGCACGCCGTGCGCACCGACTCCCAGTCGCAGTTCCGCGCCTACACCAAGATGGTGAACGCGGAAGCCGAGCAGTTTACCCTGCGCGGCCTGATGAAGATCAAGACTGCCGAAGATCTGGGCCTCACCCCGGTGCCCCTCGACGAGGTGGAACCGGCGGTCGACATCGTCAAGCGCTTCGCCACCGGTGCGATGTCCTTCGGCTCGATCAGCCGCGAGGCTCACACCACGCTGGCGATCGCCATGAACCGCATTCATGGCAAGTCGAACACCGGCGAGGGGGGCGAGGAGCCTGAGCGCTTCCTGCCGCTGGCGAACGGCGACAGCATGCGCTCGTCGATCAAGCAGGTCGCCTCGGGCCGGTTCGGTGTCACCACCGAATATCTGGTCAATGCCGACCAGATCCAGATCAAGATGGCCCAGGGCGCCAAGCCCGGCGAGGGCGGCCAGCTTCCCGGTCACAAGGTCGATGCGACGGTCGCCAAGGTTCGTCACTCGACCCCGGGCGTCGGCCTGATCTCGCCGCCGCCGCACCATGACATCTACTCGATCGAAGATCTGGCGCAGCTGATCTACGATCTGAAGAACGTCAACCCGAAGGCTGACATCTCCGTCAAGCTGGTGTCGGAAGTGGGCGTGGGCACGGTTGCGGCGGGCGTCGCCAAGGCGCGCGCCGATCACATCACCATCTCCGGCTATGATGGTGGCACCGGTGCCTCGCCGCTCACCTCGCTGAAGCATGCCGGCTCCCCGTGGGAGATCGGCCTGGCCGAGGCGCACCAGACCCTGGTGGTGAACGGCCTGCGCTCGCGCGTCGCGCTTCAGGTCGATGGCGGCTTCCGCACCGGTCGGGACGTGATCGTGGGTGCGCTGCTGGGCGCCGACGAGTTCGCCATGTCCACCGCGCCGCTGATCGCGGCCGGCTGCATCATGATGCGCAAGTGCCACCTGAACACCTGCCCGGTCGGCGTTGCCACCCAGGATCCGGTGCTGCGCAAGCGCTTCAAGGGTACCCCGGAGCATGTCATCAACTTCTTCTTCTTCCTCGCCGAGGAAGTGCGGGAGTTCATGGCGGCCATGGGCGTGCGCAGCCTGCAGGATCTGATCGGCCAGACCCAGTATCTGGAGCAGGTGAAGGCCAACCGGCCGAAGGCTGCGAAGATCGATCTCAAGCGGCTGCTGTTCAAGCCGGAGGTGGCGCCGGCCGAGCTCTATCACTCGTCCGCCCAGAAGCATCCGATCGACGACGTGCTCGACCGCACCCTGATCGCCAGGGCGATGCCGGCGCTGGAGAGCAAGGAAAAGGTGCTGATCGAGACCCCGATCATCAACGTGAACCGCTCCGCGGGCGCGATGCTGTCGGGGGAGATCGCGCGGCGCTATGGCAACACCGGGCTGCCCGATGACACCATCCGCGTGGTGCTGACCGGCACTGCCGGCCAGGCCTTCGGCGCGTGGCTGGCCAAGGGCATCACCCTGGAGCTCTATGGCGAGGCCAACGACTATGTCGGCAAGGGCCTGTCGGGCGGCCGCATCATCGTGCGTCCGTCGGGCCAGGCGCAGATCGTGGCGGAAACCTCGATCATCGCCGGCAACACGCTGCTCTATGGTGCCACCGATGGCGAGGCCTATATCCGCGGTGTCGCCGGCGAGCGGTTTGCCGTGCGCAACTCCGGCGCCATCGCGGTGGCCGAGGGCGTGGGCGACCATGGCTGCGAATACATGACCGGCGGCGTGGCCGTCATCCTCGGGCCGACGGGCCGCAACTTCGCGGCCGGCATGTCCGGCGGCGTGGCCTATGTGCTCGACGAGGATGGCACCTTCAAGCAGCGCTGCAATCTGGCCATGGTCGATCTGGAGCCGGTGGAAGAAGAGGACGATCTCCTCGAGAAGCTGATGCATCACGGCGGAGATCTGGAGCACAAGGGCCGCGTCGACGTGTCGGGTGACATGACCCGCCATGATGACGAGCGCCTGTATCAGCTGATCTCCAACCACCTACACTACACCGGTTCGACCCGGGCCAAGACGATCCTGGACCACTGGGAGAGCTACCGGCCGAAGTTCGTGAAGGTGATGCCGGTCGAGTACCGGCGTGCGCTTCAGGAAATGGAGCGCGCCCGTTACGGCGTCGCCGCCGAATAAGGCGCCGCACCGGACGCTTGAAGGGAACTACCAACGCCCGACCCGAGCCGGTCGGGCGTCGTCACCCGCAACCATCATCCGACGGACACGGGATCCCGCCCCACGCGCAGCCGCCACTGGCGCCCGCGCGCATCCACGGGGGAACAGGGGCAGATCCCGACCGGGACATCTCGAAGGGCGACCCCATGGGCAAGGTCACCGGCTTTCTGGAAATCGACCGGCAGGAGCAGAAGTACCAGCCGGCCGCCGACCGCATCCGGCACTATCGTGAATTCACCCTGCCGCTCACCACGCCGGAAGTGGAGCGTCAGGCCGCGCGCTGCATGGACTGCGGCATCCCGTTCTGTCATGGCGACACCGGCTGCCCGGTGCACAACCAGATCCCCGACTGGAATGATCTGGTCTACCAGGGCAACTGGGAGGATGCGGCGCGCAACCTGCATTCGACCAACAACTTCCCCGAGTTTACCGGCCGCGTCTGCCCCGCTCCGTGCGAGGAAGCCTGCACGCTGAACCTGGAGAGCGTGCCGGTTGCCATCAAGACCGTCGAGCAGTCCATTGCCGACATGGCGTGGTCCAAGGGCTGGATCGTGCCCGAGATCGCGGCCGGGAAGACCGGCAAGAAGATCGCCATCATCGGCGGCGGTCCGGCCGGCCTGGCGGCGGCCCAGCAGCTCGCCCGCGTCGGCCATGAGGTGCATGTCTATGAGCGCGGCGCCAAGGCCGGCGGTCTGCTGCGCTATGGCATCCCGGACTTCAAGATGGAGAAGCGCCACATCGACCGGCGCGTCGCCCAGATGGAAGCCGAAGGCGTCATCTTCCACTACAAGGTGGATGTCGGCGTTTCGATCACCATGCAGGAGCTGCTCGACGGCCATGATGCGGTGCTGATCTCTGCCGGCGCCGAGCGCCCGCGTGATCCGGACCTGCCGGGCTTCGAAATGGAAGGCGTGCACTACGCCATGCCCTTCCTCACCCAGCAGAACCGCCGCGTCGGTCTGGAGCGCATCGAGGAGGAGCCGATCTTCGCCCGCTCCAAGCATGTGGTGGTGATCGGCGGCGGCGACACGGCCTCGGACTGCGTCGGCACGTCGTTCCGCCAGGGTGCCCTCTCGGTCACCCAGCTCGACATCCGGCCGATGGCGCCGCTTAAGGAAGACAAGCTGACCGTGTGGCCCTACTGGCCGACCCGGTTCCGCACCTCGTCCTCCCAGGCCGAAGGCGCCGAGCGCGAGTTCGCGGCGGCCACCCTCGGCCTCGTCGGCAACGACAACGGCCATGTGACGCATGTGAAGTGCGCCCGCGTGGACGAGAAGCGCAAGCCGATCCCGGGCTCGGAATTCCTGCTGAAGGCCGATCTGGTGCTGGCCGCCATCGGCTTCGCCGGCCCGCGCCTCGATACCTTCGTGGCCGAGCTCGGCGACAAGCTCGCCCTCGACAAGCGCTCCAACGTCCAGGCCAACACCGAGGACTACAAGACCTCCGTGCCGAAGCTGTTCGCCGCCGGCGACGTGCGGCGCGGCCAGTCGCTGGTGGTCTGGGCGATCCGGGAAGGCCGTCAGGCTGCCCACGCCATTGATGCGTTCCTGATGGGCGCGACAACCCTGCCGCGCTGATCCGCGGTCCGGCACCGGCATTTGAAAAAGGGCGGTCCGGGCTTCCGGGCCGCCTTTCTTCTTGGGGCCTATGCGGCCGGGAGTCCGCACTTTTTCCGGCCAGTGTGGCCGACACCCGTCTTGCGTCGATGGCGCGGAGGGAGTAGCACGCCGGGACGGAGTCTGATTGGAACGGCTCCGATTCCGGTTCGTCCGGCGCCGCCGGGCGGCGCGCCTTCGTGGAGGATAGCAGATGGCCTATGCCGTCACCGACAATTGCATCCGGTGCAAATATACCGATTGCGTGGAGGTGTGCCCGGTCGACTGCTTCTATGAAGGCGAGAACATGCTCGTCATCCATCCTGACGAGTGCATCGACTGCGGCGTCTGCGAGCCCGAGTGCCCGGCCGACGCCATCCGCCCGGACACCGAGCCGGGCATCGAGAAGTGGCTGAAGCTCAACGCGGAATTTGCCGCGGTGTGGCCGAACCTCTCCTCCAAGAAGGATCCGCTGCCGGACGCCAAGGAGTGGGACGGCAAGGCGAACAAGTTCGAGACCCAGTTCTCGGACAAGCCCGGCAAGGGCGACTGATAGCAGAGGTCCCTGAAGGGGTCTCTTTGGCGTTGCGATGCGGATGTCTCATGCCATTGGTGCAGATGAGAAATCTGCTGACCTTCAGGCGCGCGGGCGTGTCGACACCCCGGGCGCCTGGTGTCACGAGTCCCGCCCCTCCACCCAGACGCGATCGAAGTTCAGCCGTTCGATGATCGGGGCATCG
>JBBSSF010000345.1:0-4606 GCA_038242345.1 Hyphomicrobiales bacterium | reverse complement strand
GAGGACACCGGTCCCCCGAGAAGAGGACACTGTCCGCCCGATAAGGAGCACGATCATGTCCGCGCCGAAGCCCCTGGTCGCCGGCAACTGGAAGATGAATGGCCTCAAGTCCTCGGTGAAGGAGCTGGATGCCACCATCGCCGGCCTCAGCCCCGCGCTGACCGACAGGGTGGACGTGATGCTCTGCCCGCCGGCCACCCTGCTGATTTCCTTCGCCGACCGCGCGGCCGGCACGCCGCTGACCGTCGGCGCCCAGAACTGTCATTCCAACAATGCCGGCGCCCACACCGGCGACCTGTCGGCGGAAATGCTGGCGGACGCGGGCGCCAGCGCCTGCATCGTCGGCCACTCCGAGCGCCGCGCCGATTATGGCGAAAGCGATCTGGTCGCCTGCGGCAAGGCGGAAGCCGTGCTGCGCGCCGGGCTGACGGCCATCGTGTGCGTGGGCGAGACCCGCGCCGAACGCGATGCCGGCCAGGCCCTCACCATCGTGCGCCATCAGGTGCTGGGCTCCCTGCCCGAGGAGAGCCCGGACAAGCTGGTGGTGGCCTATGAGCCCGTGTGGGCCATCGGCACCGGCCTGACGCCGACGGCGGAAGACGTCGCCGAGGTCCACGCCATGATCCGCGAGACCCTGGTCGGGCGCTATGGCGAAGCCGGCAAGGGGATCCGCATCCTCTATGGCGGCTCGGTGAAGCCGTCCAACGCCGCCGAGCTGCTGGCGCTCCCCAATGTCGACGGCGCGCTTGTCGGCGGCGCCAGCCTGAAGGCGGTCGACCTTCTGGCCATCGCCGAAGCGGCGCCCGCCCGCTGATCGCGCCCCCTCTCCCCGGGCCGGCCCGCCGCCTTCCAGGCGCGGGACCCGGTCCGGCAGGAACGGTTTCAGCCGGCGATGTCAGGGGAATAAGGACTTGTGTGCGCCTCTGGCGCCACAGTGGTTGGCTGCGGTGACAATCGGCTGAAACATTTGGCCTTTTATACATCTCCGGCAGACAGGAGAGGGAGCGGCCGGATTTTCGCCTTTTCGTCTTCCGGGATTCGCCTGCCGCAGGGCTTGTTTCGCCCGGATTTCCGGCGCATCAACGGCATGCGCCATTGTTGTGGTCACCCAAGGATAGATGCATGAACGCCCCTGTTGCCCCGAACCAGCCGGATTCGGTCGTCGAAGTCGGTAACGTCCGGTTCGGCAATCAGCTTCCGATCTCGATCATGTGCGGTCCGTGCGCCCTTGAGAGCCGCGAGCACGCCCTTGAGATGGCTGGCGCCATCAACGAGATCACCAAGAAGCTCGGCATCGGCTTCGTCTACAAGACTTCCTTCGACAAGGCCAACCGCACCAGCCTGAAGGGCGTGCGCGGCGTCGGTCTTGCCAAGGCCATGCCGATCTTCGCGGAAGTGAAGGAGAAGTTCGGCGTGCCCGTCGTCACCGACGTGCATGACGCGAGCCAGTGCGCGCCCGTCGCCGAAGTCGTCGACATTCTCCAGATCCCGGCCTTCCTCTGCCGCCAGACCGATCTTCTCATCGCCGCTGCCGCCACCGGCAAGGTGGTGAACGTGAAGAAGGGCCAGTTCCTCGCTCCCTGGGACATGGCCAACGTGGTCAACAAGGTGGTGGGCGCCGGCAATTCTCACGTCATGGTCACCGAGCGCGGCATGAGCTTCGGCTACAACACCCTGGTCACCGACATGCGGGCCCTGCCGATCATGGCCCAGACCGGTGCCCCGGTGATCTTCGACGCGACCCATTCGGTCCAGCAGCCGGGCGGCCAGGGCGGCTCGTCGGGCGGCGACCGCCGTTTCGTTCCGGTTCTGGCCCGCGCGGCCGTGGCCGTCGGCGTGGCCGGTCGCTTCATCGAGACCCACCAGGCTCCCGACAAGGCCCCGTCCGACGGCCCGAACATGGTGCCGCTCAACAAGCTCGAAGCCCTGCTCAGCGATCTGGTCGCCTTCGACAAGATCGCCAAGGCCTCGCCGGTCGTGCTCTGATACCAAAGATCCTTGAAAAGGACTCTTTGGTATTCCGATGCGGATTTCTCATGCCATTGGGGCATATGAGAAATCTGCTGCCCTTCAGCCGCACGGTGCGATCAGCACTTCGTGCGGCTGGTATGAGGCTCGGTGCCCTCCGGCACGGAACATGAAAACCGGCCCGGAAACTGAACAAAGGCCGGCCGGTCCCTCGCGGGGCCGGCCGGTTTTCTTTTGCCTCTCCCCTGCCCATCAGTGCCGGGCGAACAAAGAGCGGGCGAGCACGGCGATCGTCGTGCCATTGTGCAGGAGCGAGGTGACCGGGGCCGGCAGCAGGCCGGTGACGGCACCGGCAAGGATCGCCGTGTTGGCGCCGACGGCGACGCGGAAGTTGGACCCGATCCGCTTCATGGTCCGCCGGGACTCGTCCACCACCAGGGCGAGCGAATCCAGCCGGTCATCGAGCAGCACGATGTCGGCGGTCGCCCGGGCAATGTCGGCGGCGCGCGGCATGGCGATGCCGACATCGGCCGCCATCAGCGCCGGACCATCGTTCACGCCATCGCCGACATAGGCGATGCGGGCACCGTCCGCCCGCATGGCGGCAATCAGCGCCGCCTTGTCCTCGGGCTGCTGCTCATAATGCACCTCGTCGAGACCCAGCGCCGCGCCGAAGGCCAGCGCCTTCTCGCGATGGTCGCCGGTAATCATGACGAGGCGCTTCACTCCGGACGCCCGAAGGCGCGCGAGGGTGTCGGCACTTTCCGGCCGCAGCCGGTCCCGAAGCGCGAACACCGCCATGGGCCGCTCGTTGCGGGCGGCATAGAGCAGCGACTTGCCCTCGGCCTGGAAGGCCCGCACCAGCGCGCGCTCCCGGGCAAAGGAGATGTTCTCGTCGTCCTCCAGATAATGCCGGCTGCCGAAGCGCACCATGTCACCGCCGACTTCCGCCTCCACGCCGTGGCCGACGATGAAATTCACCTCTTCATGCGGAATGTGGGCGAGCTGGCGCTCGGCGGCGAGCTTCACCACGGCGCGGGCGATCGGATGGCTGGTGTGTTCGCCGAGCGAGGCCACGAGGGCCACCGCCTCCGCCTCGTCGACGCCGGCCCCCAGCGGACAGATGTCCGTCACCTGGAGGGTGTTGTGGGTCAGCGTCCCGGTCTTGTCGAACACCACGGTGTCGACGCCGGCCAGCCGCTCGATGGTGTCGCCGCTCTTCACCAGACAGCCGGCCTTGGCCGAGCGGTACATCGCCGTCTTCAGGGCGATCGGGGTGCCGAGCTTCACGGTGCAGGAATAGTCCACCATGAACACGGACTCGATGCGCCGGATGTCCCGGGTGAGGCCGAACACGCCGGCGGCCGAGCCGAGGGTGATGCCCACGCGCCGGTCGGCCAGCTGGTCGGCGACGCACTGGATATCCGCCGGCTCCTCCAGCGCGTCCTGGATATAGCGGGCGATGCGGCCGGTGGTGGTCGCCTCCCCCACCCGTTCGGCACGGATGACGAGCCGGCCCTCGGTGACGATGCCGCCGGCCAGCGCCATGTCGCCGCGGGCGCGCGGAACGGGCAGGCTCTCGCCGGTGACGGCGGCCTGATCCACCCACGCATCGCCGGCGACCACTTCGCCATCCACCGGGATGGCCTCGCCAAGGCCGACCACGACGTGCTCGCCGCCGGCAAGCTGGTCGAAGGGCAGCCGGCGGATCTGGCCATCGGCCCCTTCCACCCAGACATCCTCCGGTCGCGCCGTCAGCAGCGAGCGCAGGAAATCATCCGAGCGCCGGGCCGTGGTGGATTCGATGTAGCCGGCCAGCTCCACCAGGAAACGGGCGAAGTTGGCGGTGGCATAGTTGCCGCGCAGCGTCGGCAGGCCGATGGCGAGCGCGTCGAGCACCTCCACCTTCAGGCCGTGGGTGACGGCAGCGACCGCGCCGCGGGCAAGGGTGCCGGCGACATTGGCCACCGTCATCGCCGCCACCACGGGCTTTGGCAGCAGGAAGGACGCGGCCACCGCACCGGCGGCCAGGATCACCGGTGCCGGGTCGTTGTCCGGGCTCTGGACAAGCGGGAGCGCATCGGCGGGGGGAGCTGCGGCCAGCGCCAGAATGGCGGCGCGCACGCCGGGGCGTCCATCATGATGGACGGCCAGCGAGGCCACCGCCGGATTGGGCCGCACCCGGGTGACGCCCGGCAGATCCCGGACGGCGGAGGCCGCCCGGGCGAGCCGGTCCGCATCCCCCGGGAGCCGCAGCCGCAGCCGCCGGGGGACTTCATGGATGATCCGGATCACGGGGAAACCGTGACCGTTCCGGCTCAGGCCGCCGGGCCCGCGGATGCCGGAGCGGCCGTCTCCGCGTCCTCGATGACCGGAGCAACCGGGGCCGCAACCGCTGTCGGCACGGCCACCGGGGCGGGGGCGGGGGCGGGCGGAGCAGGCGGAACGGGTTCGGGCTGGGCGCCGGCCGCCACTTCGGCCTCGGCGTCGTGCAGCCGCTCCTTCATTTCCTCAAGCCCGCCCTGCACCAGCGACCACGCCTTGACGGCCGTGCGGAAGATGGCGCGCTGGGCGGTCTCGTTGGTCAGCAGATAGGCGACGCCGGCGCCGAGCACGAGGCCCTTGATGAGGCTGTCGG
>JBBSSF010000344.1:0-4612 GCA_038242345.1 Hyphomicrobiales bacterium | reverse complement strand
TGATCGGCAGGCCGTCCTTCAGCGGGCGCATGGTCATGACGCCGTCGGTGACGGCCATCTCGTGGATTTCCACCCGGCCGGCGATCTCCGGCGCGGCGCCGGAGACGAGCACATCATCGGTGGTGCCGGTGTTGGTGATCTTCATGAAGCCGCCGGCCACCTTGGCGGCCGGCGGGGTGGCGCGGGTCCACGGGTGGCTGATCTCGATGGCGCCGACCTTGTAGCCATGGGCGGCCGCGCCGAAGGCGAGGAGGGCGCCGACGGCGGCGGTGGCGATCAGCGTGCCGGGGCGACGGATGGAAGCGAGGAACGACATGGGAGCTCTGTCCTGAGACGGTGCCGACGCGCGCGACCACACGCGGTCCGCGGCGGACGTCGGCAAATTGTCGGGTCTGAATGACGGGCAGCGCCCGGAGGCGCCATCAGATCAGGACAGGCGGGGCGCGGGCCCGGTGGGCGCGGCGCGGTTCGGCCGGCGGGGCGATGAAGAGCGGGCCGGTGGCGATGACGAAGCCCGCCAGCACCGGGCCGGGCAGGGCCGCCAGCTGGGGCGGCGGGGCCGCGGCGCCGGGCGTCAGGCAGCCGGCAAAGCAGCACGCATGAGGCTTGGACGAATGATCGGGCTGGGCCGGGTCCGTCAGCGGATTGCAGATGACGGAGCCGAAGAAGTCCCGGGCGCCGAGCATGTGCACGGCGGCCGCACCCTGTCCCAGGCCGACGAGCAGGGCCTGATAGAGGAGGACCCAGGCGATCAGGAACGGAATCGCGCCGGCAGGTCCGGAGGGGCGGGCAGGCGCGCGCATCGTCGGGTCTCGGGGCTCCTCGGGCTCGCAAAGGGCGGCGGAGCGATGCCGCGCCCCCTTTTCCTCCTCCTAGCATTGTGCCGGGGGAGGGGGGAAGCACCGGCGATCCCGCAGCCGGCGGGAAACGCGCATGAAGTTGCGCCTTCCGGCGCGCTTCCCCGTTCCGCGGGCGAGAGGTCGATGATAAGGAACGCGGCCATGACGTTCAGCACAGACGCGACTGCCGACGACGCGGCGGCCGCCGGTCCGTTCGCCGCCGAAGTGGCGCGCCGGCGGACCTTCGCCATCATCTCCCACCCGGACGCGGGCAAGACCACGCTCACCGAGAAGATCCTGTTCTTCGGTGGCGCGATCCAGCTTGCCGGTGCCGTGCGCGCCAAGCGCGACCGCCGCTCCACCCGATCGGACTGGATGTCCATCGAGCGCGAGCGCGGCATCTCCGTCGTCACCTCGGTGATGACCTTCGATTATGACGGCAAGGTCTTCAACCTGCTCGACACCCCGGGCCATGAAGACTTCTCCGAGGATACCTACCGCACCCTGACCGCGGTCGATTCGGCGGTCATGGTCATCGACGCCGCCAAGGGCATCGAGGCGCGGACCCGCAAGCTGTTCGAGGTCTGCCGCCTGCGCGACATCCCGATCGTCACCTTCATCAACAAGATGGACCGGGAAGGCCGCGATCCCTTCGATCTCATGGACGAGATCGAGAAGACGCTGGCCCTCGACACCGCCCCGGTCACCTGGCCGATCGGCCGCGGCCGCGAAGTCCTCGGCACCCTCGACCGCGCCTCCGGCCGCATCCGGCTGATGAATGCCGCCGGCGAGGACGAGCGCGTCGAGCGCACCGTCGACAGCCACGACGCGGCCGCCTTCGCCGCCGCCGTGCCGGAGGACCTGCGCGTCGCGCTGGAAACCGAGATGGAGCTGGTCGACGGCGCCTGTCCGGAATTCGACCTTCAGGCCTTCCGCGAGGGCACGCTGACGCCGGTGCTGTTCGGCTCGGCGCTCCGGAATTTCGGCGTGCGCGACATCATCGACGCCATGGCGGCGTGGGCGCCGAGCCCGCGCGCCCAGACCACCAACAAGCGCGTGGTGGAAGCGGGCGAGGCCGGCATGACGGCCTTCGTGTTCAAGATCCAGGCGAACATGGATCCGAACCATCGTGACCGCATCGCCTTCGCCCGGGTGTGCTCGGGCCGGCTCTCGCGCGGCATGAAGGCGCTTCAGGTCCGCACCGGCAAGGTCATCGGCCTGCACACGCCGCAGTTCTTCTTCGCCCAGGATCGGTCGATCGCCGAGGAAGCCTATGCCGGTGACGTCGTGGGCATCCCGAATCATGGCACGCTCCGGATCGGCGACACGCTGACCGAGGGCGAGGCCATTACCTTCACCGGCCTGCCGTCCTTCGCGCCGGAAATCCTGCGTCGCGTCCGGCTGGAGGATGCGATGAAGGCCAAGAAGATGAAGAGCGCCCTGCAGGAGCTGGCCGAGGAAGGCGTGGTGCAGATCTTCCAGCCGGTGGATGGCTCGCCCATCCTCGTCGGCGTCGTCGGGCCGCTGCAGCTCGACGTGCTGCAGAACCGGCTGGAGGCCGAATATGGCCTGCCGGTGCGCTTCGAGGTCAGCCAGTTCGCGCTCGCCCGCTGGATTTCCAGCGATGACAAGGTGGCGCTGGAGCGCTTCCTGACCGAGAAGCGCTCGGCGATCGCCACCGATGTCCATGGCGACCCGGTATTCCTCGCCTCCTCGACGGTGAATCTCCAGCTTGCCGGCGAATGGAACCCGTCCCTGCGCTTCACCGACACCAAGGAGAACCGGTTCACCTGAACCGGCGCCGCCGTGCTTCCTGTCGGGCATACGAAAAAGGCCCCCGGTTCGCGCCGGAGGCCTTTTTTCACGGTGCGGCCGGGGCGGGCCGCCAGGGAACCCTTTTTCGGGGATCCGTCAGTGACCGGGCGGGGGCGGCGGGGCGAAGAGGCCCGGGGCGGGCCCCGGCGGCGGTTCCTCGTCCCGGCGCGGCTCGGGCGGCAGCTGGATCTGCCGGCGCACCTCGGGAGAGGCCTTGCCGATGGCATCGATGACGACGGCGGAGAAGTGGCGGTTGACGGCGCTGACGGCCTCATCCATGCGCGCGGCCGCGCTGTCGACGGCGGCCCGGTCGAAGTCCGGCGCCTTCAGGGCGGCCATGAAGGCCTGCCGCGCGGCGCGGATCTCGGCGAAGACGGCCTTGCGCTCGGGCGTGGCGCGATCGGCCTCCAGCCGGGCGCGGATCTCGTCGCGCAGCGGCTCCGGGAACGGACGCAGCAGGCCGGAGAGCATCCGTCCGCCACCCGGCTCGAATGGTGGCGCCATGCCCCGCATGAGGGCGAAGCCGCCCACCGCACAGTTCAGCAGGAGGGAGGCGGCGAGGAGACCCAGAAGGATGAACGACCAGGGCTTCCGGATCGTCACAGCACGCCTCCATCGTCATAGGTGATTTCAAGGGCCAGAAGCGCGGGCTCCTGGTTGAGGGAGGCCTCGTAGCTGGCAACGAGACCGCCGGCCACGAAGCCGACGATCACCAGCGCACAGGCCGCTGCCGCCAGCCGACGGCCGGGGCGGAACACCCATTCCTGCCGCCGCGCCGCCACATGGGCGATCACCCGGCCGATGAGGGCGGACGAGGTGCGGCGCTCGTCGTCGCGCACTGTCAGCAGGGTGGCGACCCGCTGGTCCCGGGCCCGGGCCTGCTGCCACAGGGCACGCGCCTCCGGATCCGCCTCGACGAGAAGCTCGGCCTGAAGACGGTGGTTCTGCGGCCAGCGGCGCGGTTCGGCGCCATGGGTGTCGAGGAGAAGGGCGAGGTCGGCAGATGTCATCCGGGTCATGGGGTGCCCTCCGGGTCCGGTTCGCGCCGGGCGAGTTTCTCTCTGAGGGTGCGGCGCGCGCGCACCAGAAGCTGTTCGGCCGCGCCCACGCTGACGCCGAGCACGGTGGCGATTTCGGCCGTGGGCTTCTCGCTTTCGACGGCCAGCAGCAGCGCGGCCCGCTGGCGGGCGGGAAGCTCGGCAATGTCTGCCCGGACGGCGGCAAGCCGGGTGCGCACGGCCAGGTCGGTTTCCTGGTCGACCGTCGGGTCCTCGATCTCGGCCGCTTCCTCCAGCCCCACCAGACGGCGGATGCGGCGGCGGCGGTCGCGGTCGATGCAGCGGTTGAGGGCGATGCGGTGCAGGAAGGTCGACACCCGGGCGCCCCGCGGCTCGTAGCGCGCGGCGGTGCGCCAGATGGTCCAGAAGGTTTCCTGCACGATCTCCTCGGCGTCCGCGGCATTGCCGAGGAAGCGCAGGCAGACGGCGCGCAGCCGTCCGCCATGGCGCCGCACCAGATCGGCAAAGGCGCGCTGGTCTCCGGCGGCAATCGCCACCATCAGCGCCGCGTCCGGGTCGCTGCTCAGGTCCATGGGCGGGGTGCCTCCGGACAACGGGGACTCCTCATGCGATCGGACGCCGGCTCCGGCGCGGGCTGCCGGAGCGGCCCCGCAGGGGCCGGCCGGCCGGTCATCGGCCCGGCGGCGGCTGGACGACGGAGCCCGGAACGGGCGGCTTCTTCCGGTCCTTCATCCGCTCGGCAAACTGGTCGAACTCGGTCCGGCTGATCTTGCCGTCCCGGTTCTGGTCGATCCGGGCGAGCATCGGCATGTCCCGCGCGGCAAATTCCTCCCCGCTCACGCCGCCGGGCCTGTCCGCCCCGATATGGGCGGCGTAGCGGTCGGCGGCCTGCCTGCGGTCGGGACGGCCGCCGGGGCCGGGCGCTCCGGGAGGAGGACC
>JBBSSF010000343.1:0-4634 GCA_038242345.1 Hyphomicrobiales bacterium | reverse complement strand
GAGAACGCCGACGCCTGCTTCCTGCCCGGCGGCTATCCCGAGCTGCACGCCGGCACGCTCGCCACCGCCGACCGCTTCCGGCACGGCCTTGCCCGCTTTGCCGCGACGCGGCCGGTGATCGGCGAGTGCGGCGGCTACATGGTTCTGGGGCAAGCGCTGGTGGACGCGGCAGGCACGGCCCATCCGATGACGGGCCTGCTCTCCCACACCACCAATTTTCAGAAGCGCCGGCTGAAACTCGGCTACCGCACCGCCGAAACGCTCGCCGACGGCCCGTTCGGCCCCGCCGGCACGCGGCTGTCCGGCCACGAATTCCACTATGCGACCGTCAGCGCCCCCGGCACCGACGCCCCCCTGTTCCGCCTCGCGGACGCCCATGGCAGCCCGCCGGAACTGGCCGGCGGCGTGCGGGGACGGGTGGCGGGATCATTCTTTCACGCGGTGGCGCGGGGGTAGTCATTCAGCATCCTCATATAAGTCGATACCTCCCACGCCATCCGAAGCCCCCGCTACTGAAAAGTCACAATTCAGCAACTTCTTATAGCCGTCGTCATATATTTTAGAGGGAAAGAGATAGGCCTGACTAACCAAATCACCAGATCCCAGCCACTTACAAGCGTCTTTCAGATTAAATCTAATCACTCCACAAACATGACGCTCATAATCACAATCTTCTAATCTATACCTATCTTTGGAGCGGAATAAAATTGCATGCTGCGCATGCGGTCTTCCAAAATATGATGGAGCAGCGATTCTTAAATCAATAGTCTCCGTAAATTTTCCTGAAAATATTCCATCGCACATATCGCCAGAATCAACGGATATAAAATATAAATATCCATAATCGCTATTATTTAAAATATATTTGTAATTTCTATTATTTTTAACACGCTTGTTTATAGCAAACCAAACAGCAACCCATATATTATCTACCAAGTCTAACCAAGTTGTATTTATTCCGTAATGCTGCAGAATTGGTTCTATTGAAAATTCGTTAATTTTTCCTACGCCACGTGTATTTTTTAGAATATCAATGGCTCTTGATATATTTGAATCCGCAATTATCTTACAATCCTGAGATTTTATTTTTCTATAAATAGAAGGCTTTAGGGAATCCCACAAATTGCTCTGCCCTCTTACGTAAACATTTTTATTTTTTAATCTTTCAATGTATTTTAAGTATCCAAAAATTTTAATAATGCTATGTATATTGTTTACGTGAATTATATTTCTACCAGAATCGGCCACCTTTTTGGATTCTATCCAGTTGTGATAGTTATTATTTAGAGTATATTCCTTATTCATAAAGATCTTACCCACCAAAATCGATTAAATTACCCGCCCTAGATTACCTTGTCTCCTCCGGCGCCACCACGGTCCAGCCGCGGGGGCCGAGATGTTCCTGGGGCTGGAAGCGCATCTTGTAGTCCATCTTGCGCGAGCCCTCGACCCAGTAGCCGAGATAGACATAGGGCAGGCCGGCGGCTTCCGCCCGGCGGATGTGGTCGAGGATCATGAAGGTGCCGAAGGAGCGCTCGACCTGATCCGGCTCATAGAAGGAATAGACCATCGACAGCCCGTCGGAGAGGCGGTCGGTCAAGGCGGTGGCGATCAGCGGGCCGGTGCCGCGGCCGTGGATGGCGGTGTCGGCGCCGGCCATGCGATATTCCACCACCATGGTGTCGACATGGGTGTCCTCGACCATCATGGCATAGTCGAGAGCCGACATGTCGGCCATGCCGCCATCGCCATGGCGGGCATCGAGATAGCGGCGGAACAGGCTGTACTGCTCGGACGACGGGGTGGCCGGCATTTCCGTGCCGATCAGGCGCTCGTTGGCCTTCAGCACCCGGCGGAAGGAGCGCGTCCACTGGAAGCCCTCCACCACGATGCGCACCGAGACGCACGCCCGGCAGCCCTCGCACGCCGGTCGATAGGCGATGTTCTGGCTGCGGCGGAAGCCGCCCTGGGTCAGGATGTCGTTGAGCGCCGACGCCCGCTCGCCCACCAGATGGGTGAACACCTTGCGCTCCAGCCGGCCGGGCAGATAGGGGCACGGCGCCGGAGCGGTCAGGAAGAATTGCGGATTGTCGCTATATTGCCGCGTCATGCCCGATGTCGCCGCCCGCGTCCCTCTGACGGATCCGCCCTCGCTCCGGAACCGGAAAAGGGTGTCGTGAACCGGTCGACCCATGTCCGTCGGGACCCTCCGGGCGATGCGCTCCCGTGGCGCGTCCGGTCCGTCCAGTGCGGCGGGCCGGCCCCGACCCGGGCCGACCACGAATTCCTTGATGCGAGGTTAACGCATTTCGGGCCGGGAGACATATCGCATTTCTCGCCGCCGCGCGCGTGTGATCTTTGCCGGCTGCCGAGGCCCCGCGTCACGGGGGGCGTCAGAGCTCCGGATGCAGGCGCTGCAACGCCTCGGCATCCACCACGACCACGCCCAGGAGCAGGTCATGCAGCAGGCGCTTGCGGTCATTGAAGAGGGCGACCAGCAGCACGAAGGGCGTCAGCAGCGACACCGACATCCAGAACAGCATCAGGTGCACGGCGGCCAGCAGCGGATAGATCCGCGCGCCATACCACAGCCGCATGGTGAGGCCGCACAGCTGCATGCCCGGCGTCGCCGAATTGGGGCCGCCCAGGGTGAAGGCCGTGTAGGCAATGGCCACCGCCGGCCACAGGAAGGCGAAGGCATACCAGGCGAGCCCGAGGGTGACGATGCCCAGAAGGAACACCGCCGCCGACGCCAGGATGAACACCACCGACACCAGCGCCACGTCGATGAGGAAGGCGAGGCAGCGCCGGCCGCGCACGCCGGAAAACAGCGCCGGCTCCCGCACCGGATCGAACACGTCCTGCCGAATCGCCGGCGGGGAAAGGGGGTCGGCCTGCATCATCGGAATTCCTGAAGCCCGGACAGGGAATTGTCTCCCGGGCCGCCCGGCCGGACAGCCCCGTCCCCCGAATGTGGGGACACCGCGCCCGGAATGCAAATCGTCGCACCTTGCGCGCGCGGCGCCCGCCGGCCGCGACAGGGCCACCCCCCCGACCGGCCGGCCCGGCAGCATCAGTATAAATACGATCAAGCCCTTGCCCGCACCGCCCGCGACCGGCCGGCCGGCGCGACCGGCACACCGGCACGGGAATGCAATCTCCCGCTACGATGTATACACTTCGGCAATCTCCGGGCGCAGACCGGACATCTTTTCCCCACGGGCAAAAGCCATAGAATGTTCCGCGATGACCGATGTGCCCGATGCCCTCATCGACCGGCTCTATGAAGCCGGCCTCTCGCCTGATCTGTGGCCCGCAGTTCTGGACGATCTGGCGCGCTTCGTTGACGGCATCGGCGCGGTCCTGATGACCTTCCGGGAACAGCGTCCGCTGTGGATCTCCTCGCCGCCGCTGGCCCAGGGGACCATGAACACCTTTGCCAACGGGGCCGCCGCCCAGCATCGCGGCGAGCGCATCGTCGCCGCCCGCCATGCGAGCTTCGTGACCGAGGCGGATCTGTTCGCCCCCGAGGAGGGCGAGAGCCAGGCGGCCTATTCCGAGCGGATGCGGCCGCGCGGCTTCGGCTGGTGGGCCGCCACCACCATCACGCTGCCCAATGGCGACACCCTGCTGTTCGACATCGAGCGCAGCCTGGAGCGCGGGCCGCTGGAAGCCGAGACGCTGGAAGCCCTCGACGTGCTGCGGCCGCATCTGGTGCGCGCCGCCACCCTGTCCAGCCGGCTGGGGGCCGAGCGTGCCCGCGGCGCCGTGGAGGTGCTGGCCGCCCTCGGCCTGCCGGCGGCGGTGCTGCGCCGCTCGGGCAAGCTGCTCGTCGCCAACGAGCCCTTCACCGCGCTGATGCCGGAGGTCGCCCGCGAGGGCCGCGAGCGGCTGATGCTGACGGATGGCGGGGCAGACACCCATCTGCTGCGCCTGCTGGCCGGCGTGGAACGTCTCGGCCGGGCCGACGGGGAGGTGGACGACCCGGGCATCGCCATCCCCGGCCGCGGCGAGGTGCCCGCCCGGGTGCTGCATCTGATCGAGATGACCCATCCGGCCCAGGAAGTGTTCATCGGCGCCAGCTGGGTGCTGATCGCGACCTCGGTGCTGCCGCGGGCGACGCCCGCCGCCGAGCTGCTTCAGGGCCTGTTCGATCTCACCCCGTCGGAAGCCCGCATCGCCCGGCTGGTGGCCGACGGCCGCACCGTGGAGCAGATCGCCCTCTCCCTCGGCCTCTCGCGCGAGACGGTCCGCACACACCTGAAGGGGGCGCTCGCCAAGGTGGGCGTCAACCGTCAGGTGGAGCTGGTCCGGCTGCTGGCCGCCATCCCGCCCGGGCGCTGATCCGACCGGAAACGTCGCCCGCGGCACCGGAAAAGAGATGAAATTTCGGCCTTGCCAATTTGTAAGGCGGGAAATTTCTCTCCTTCACCCAAATGGGTGAGGAAAGCCTCGAACCGGAGAGATAAAAAACACTCGTCCCGAGGGAGTGGCGCCGGGCCCTGAGAGGGCGGAGCCGCCGGCGGAAGAGGTCGAGCCTTCGCGCGGGCAACGGGACACAGGGTTCACGAGATAATACCAAAGATCCTCGAAGAGGACTCTTTGGTATTCCGATGCAGATTTCCCATGCCACT
>JBBSSF010000342.1:0-4645 GCA_038242345.1 Hyphomicrobiales bacterium | reverse complement strand
GCTTGAAAGGAATGGTGGGCGATACTGGGATCGAACCAGTGACCCCTACCGTGTCAAGGTAGTGCTCTTCCGCTGAGCTAACCGCCCATTCCGCTGGCGCCGGGCCGTGCCGTCCGCCGTGGCCGAGCTTATAGCGGGGTCATTTCCGATGCGCAAGCACCCCCGGCTCACTTTCATCGCCCCCCGCCCCCCGCTTTTCCACAGCTTCCATCCGCCCATCGGCGGCCGGCACGTCACATTGACCTTTCCGCCGCGGGCCGGAATGGTGCGGGAAGGACCGATTTCGGCCGGAGGCTGAGGAAATTCAGATGCGGCACACAGTGCAACGACCGGCCCCGAACGGGGGCGGAACAGCGGGCCTTTTCGCGGCAGTCCATGGAATGCAGGCGGGGCTCCGGATGCTCCTCCTTCTCGCCGGGCTCTGCGTCTTGGCCCTGATGCTCCCCGCCGGCGCCCGGGCGTCCGAGGCCGCTGCCGCCTCCCCGCTCATGTCCCTCGTCCTTCCGAAGGCCGCCGACCCCACGGCCAAGCCCGAGGAAACCGCCGTGCAGCTGGCCGATGCCGGCGCCATCGTCATGGAGCAGAAACTCGCCGCGCTCTCCGACGATGCCTCCCGCCTGCGCCTCGCCTTGCGGGCCGCCGTCGAATCGGTGCGCCAGTTCCCGGATACCGTGGGCGCCGGCATCGCCGCCGCCGGCAGCGACTGGCTCGGCCGCGCCGTCCTGACGGGCGTGGTCGTCAGCCTCATCGGCGCCCTTGGCGGGTGGCTGGTGCAGCGGCGCCTGCGCCGCGCCTGGCTGTCGGACAGTGCGGACGGCACGGTCGAATCCGCCGACAAGATCAGCGTGATGCTCCTCAAGGGGCTCATCGACCTCATCGCCTGTGCCGCCCTGTTCGGCGTCGGAGCGGTCGCGGCCGAGGTGCTCGACCAGAGCCATCCCGCCACCCGGGCAACCGTGATGGTGCTCCTCACCGCCTTCGTCATCACCCGGGTGGCCATGGCGCTGGCCCGGGTGGTGCTGTCGCCCGCCGATGCGCGGATCCGTCTGGTTCCCCTCGATGACGCCGATGCCCGCCGCCTCTATCTGCATCTCTCGCTGGTATTCGTCTTCTCGGCGCTGCTGTTCGCCTTCCAGGAATGGCTCACCATCCTTCAGGTGCCCAAGGCCGAAAGCCGGCTGATCGCCATTGTCATCACCGGCGTGTCGGTGCTGCTGCTGGCGGGCCTGTGCCATCTGGACCGCAAGGCCATCGCCCGGGCCATGATGCCCGCCGCCCTCACCGGCGCGCGGGGGGCCAGGGCGGCCCTGGTGCGCAACTGGCATGTGCTCGCCATCATCTATTTCGTCGTCGCCTGGCTGGTCTCCTCGATGCGGCGGCTGCTGGAGCTGCCGGGCGCGGCCGGGCTGGTGATCGCGCCGGTGCTGGTCGGCGTGTTCTGTCTGGTGCTCTATGCCGTGCTGGTGCTCATCATCCAGCGGGTGGTGCGGCGTCAGCCGGAGCTGCGCTTCGTCAACCCGCCCCACGAGAAGATCCCCGACTATCGCGACATGTTCGAGGAAGGCGCCGGCTTCCTGTGCGGGCTGGTCGGCCTTGCCCTCGTCCTCCAGCTCTGGGGCGCCGATTTCCTGTTCAACCGCGACTGGAGCGGCCGGATCTTCGAGGTGATCCTCATCGCCTTCCTCGCCTGGCTGCTGCATGGCCTGGTGAAGATCGCCATCGACCGCCGGATCGCCGAGGAAGGCGGACCGGCCGGAATCCCCGGCCAGATCCACGACCATGACGAGCATCCCGCCGGCACGGTGCGCAGCCGTCTGGCCACCCTCCTGCCGCTCGCCCGCTTCGCGGTGCTCACGGCCATCGTGGTCATGGGCATCATGATCGGCCTGTCCGAACTCGGCGTGAATATCGGGCCGCTGTTCGCCGGCGCCGGCGTCATCGGTCTGGCCGTCGGCTTCGGCAGCCAGGCACTGGTGAAGGACATCTTCTCCGGCGCCTTCTTCCTCATCGACGATGCCTTCCGCATCGGCGAATATATCGACATCGGTTCCGCCAAGGGCACGGTGGAGAAGATCTCCATCCGCTCCTTCCAGCTGCGCCACCAGAACGGCCCGCTCACGACCATTCCCTTCGGCAGCATCTCCAAGGTGCAGAACTTCTCGCGGGACTGGGTCATCATGAAGCTGCCCTTCCGCGTGCCCTACGACACCGATGTGGAACAGGTGCGCAAGATCGTGAAGAAGGTCGGCCAGCAGCTTCTGGAGGATCCGGAGACCGGGCCGAAGTTCCTCGCGCCGCTGAAGTCCCAGGGCGTCTACGAGATGGACGACTCCGCCCTCGTCATGCGCATGAAGTTCATGACCCGGCCGGGCGACCAGTTCATCCTGCGCCGGCGGGTCTATGCCGACGTGCAGAAGGCCCTGGCGGCCGCCGGCATCCGCTTCGCCAGCCGCGAGGTGGTGGTGCGCATCGCCGAGGATGGTCCGGTGGTGGAGGATCCCGAGATGCGCCGCAAGATCGCCGGCGCCGCCGCCCGCCACGTCACCGAGGAGATCGACAAGACCGCTCCCGATCCCATGGCCCAGGCCAGCGAGGGGCGCTGATAGCAAAAGGTCCTTGAAAAGGACCCTTTGGCATTCTGGTGCGGATTTCTCATGTCCTTGGGGCATATGGGAAATCCGCTGCCCTTCAGGCGCGTGGGTGCGGTCAGCACTTGCGTGCCTGGTCTGGGACGGCATCCTTCTCCGGCAGGACGGATCCGCCGGAAACCCGGTGGATCCGCGTCCCGGCCGGCGGCGGGGCCGGGGGCGCCTTGCGCGGGCAGGCGGATCCCGGAGACCTGTCCGTCCCCGGCTTCCGGGGGCGGGATCCCGTCCCGGCCGGAGAGGCCGGGGCCGCGGCTGTGGCCGGCAGGGCATGGGAAAAAGGCCGGCGGCCCGCTATATAGACGGGGTGTCCCTCTTCCGCGCCGATGGCGGGAGAGCCGTCCGGCCGGAGCCGGGGCTGCCGCAGGTGGTGGCCCTCCGCGCCCGCCGGCCGGGCCGACGGCGGCAGGGGCCGGGCGATGTCTTCCCGTCCGGCCACGCCGTTACCGGCCCGTTGCCTGTTTCCCGATCCGGTCTTTCCGGTCCCGTTCGATGGAGCCCGTTCTCATGTCGTCCCTTTCCCCCGCTGCCCGCAGTCCCTCGCCGGGCGCGCGTCCGCTGGTGATCGTCAGCGCCGATGTCCGGGTGGTGGACGGCTATGTCTGGCATGCGACGCCGGAGCAGTATCTGAATGCGGTGCTGATCGGGGCCCATGCGGCGCCGCTGGTGCTGCCCTCCTTCGGCCGCGAGATCGATCCGATGGATCTTCTGGCCGATGCCGATGGCGTGCTGGTGTCCGGCTCGCGTTCCAACGTGCACCCGACCTGCTATGGCGGCACGCCCTCCGAGGCCACCGAGCCCTATGACCAGGCCCGCGACGGCACCACCATCCCGCTGATCCGCGCCGCGATCATGCTCGGGGTGCCGCTCATGTGCATCTGCCGCGGCCATCAGGAGCTGAACGTGGCGCTGGGCGGGAGCCTCGATGCCGAGATCCAGACCATCCCGGGCCGCATGGACCATCGCTCCCCGGTCAGCGACGACAATGATGTCCGCTTCGGCCTCGCCCATGATGTGGATTTCGTGCCCGGCAGCCGGCTGGCGGAGATCGTCGGCAAGCGCCGCATCCGGGTGAACTCCCTGCACCGGCAGGCCATCGGCCGGCTGGCGGAGGGGCTGGAGGTGGAGGCCCGGGCCGCCGATGGCACCATCGAGGCCGTGCGGGTGCGCGATGCGGCCACCTTCGCCTTCGGCATCCAGTGGCATCCGGAATATTGGGTGACCGCCGACGAGCCGTCCCGGCGCCTGTTCGAGGCCTTCGGCGAAGCCGTGCGCACCCGGCGTCTCGCCCGTCTGGCGCGGGCCGGCGTGCCCGCCTGAGGCTGCCGGCAACGGGATACCGGTGACCTTTGCGACACGGCGCGACGCTCCCGCGTGCTGATTCCGGCGAAAACCGGTATCGGTCCGGGGCGGAAATAAGGTAAACGGACAGGACGCGCGGCCCGCAAGCGGGCTGCGTCCCGGTGTCGAAACAGGGATTGAGCGCAATGGTCGCCTGCCGAACCATGACAGAAGTGCGTCGCGAGATCGACCGGATCGACCGTGCTCTGGTGGCGCTTCTGGCGGAACGGCAGAAATATGTCGAGCAGGCCGGCCGCATCAAGGCCGACCGCGCCGCCATCTATGACAAGGCGCGGGTGGAGGATGTGGTGCGCAAGGTGCTGGCCGAGGCCGACGCCACCGGGCTGTCGCCCGCCATCGCCGAACCGCTCTGGCGCCTTCTGATCGAGAAGAGCATCGAGCACGAATATCGCGTCTTCGACGCCCGCAGCTGATACCAGAGATCCTTGAAAAGGACTCTTTGGTATTCCGATGCAGATTTCTCATGTCCTTGGGACATATGAGAAATTTTCTGTTCTTCAGGCGCGCGGTGCGGTTGGCACTTGCGTGCCTGGTCTGAGCCGGATCCGGCCCCCTTCGGGCGGGGCCGGTCCCCGCACGGTGCGGGCGGGACGCCCGGAAACAGAAAAGGCCGGCGCTCTTTCCGGGGCGCCGGCCTT
>JBBSSF010000341.1:0-4686 GCA_038242345.1 Hyphomicrobiales bacterium | reverse complement strand
GACACGCGCCTGAAGGCGATCGAGACGAAGGGCGCGGCAGACCCCCTCGTCGAGGAGAAGGTGAACAAGGCGCTGGCCGACGCCATGGAGAAGGTAAAGGCCCTTCAGGGTGACATCGCTGAGCTGAAGCGCGCGCCCCGCCCGACCGATCCCGGCGGCGACGGCGATGCGGTGAAGCACGCCCGCCAGATGGCCATCATCACCAAGTCCGAAGGCGGATCCCTGAAGTCCAACGGCTTCCACGTGGTCGATGAGACCAAGCGGGGCGACGGCTTCGTCGCTTACGACCGCGAGCTCAAGACCTATCTGCGCTACGGCGAGGATGTGGCCGAGACCAAGGCGCTGGCCGTCGCCGGTGACCCGAAGGTCGGCTATTTCGTCCAGCCGATCCGGTCCGACCGGATCATCACCAAGATCCGCGACACCTCGCCCATGCGCCAGTATGCCGGCAGCGTGTCGATCACCGGCCCGTCGATCGAGTTCCCGGTTGACCGGGGCGATGCGGACTGCGGTTGGGTCGGCGAGAAGTCCTCCCGCCCGGAGACCGACATCGATGAGCTGGGCGAGACCAAGATCCTCGTCCATGAGCTGTATGCCAAGCCGAAGGCGACGCAGAACCTGCTCGACGATGCCGGTGTCGACATCGAGGCGTGGCTCGACGGGAAAGTATCCGACAAGTTCACGCGGGTCGAGAATGCCGCCTTCGTGAACGGCAACGGGGTGAAGCAGCCGCGGGGCTTCATGACGCTGCCGAAGGCCGCGACGAAGGATGCCACGCGCGCCTATGGCACCCTCCAGTATGTCGCGACCGGAAACGCCGGGGCGTTCGCAACGACCGCTCCAGCCGACGTGCTGATCGACGCCGTGATGGCGCTGCATTCCTCCTATCGGCAGGGTGCGACCTGGGCGATGAACCGGGCGACGCTGTCGAGCGTCATGAAGCTGAAGGACGGTCAGGGGAACTACTTGATGGTCCCCATGTTCCGCGACAACCGGCTCATGTTCACGGCCCTCGGCTATCCGATCGCCGAGTTCGAGGACATGGCTGACATCGCCTCCGGGTCGTTCTCCATCGCCTTCGCCAACTTCTCCTCTGGCTATCTCATCGTCGATCGCCAGGGCATCCGGCAGCTCCGGGATCCCTATTCGTCCAAGCCCTACGTGGAGTTCTACACCACGAAGCGCGTGGGCGGCGACGTGATCGAGAGCGACGCCATCAAGCTCATCAAGTTCGCGGCGAGCTGACCCCATGGGGCGCGGGAAACTGCGCCCCTTCTTCTCCCTTTCATACCCGGGGCTCCCCCATGATCCTGCGCGACCTTTACTCCAATATCGCGGCCGGCTACGCCAAGGCCGTCACTGCGCTCTCGAACGACACCGCGATCATTTCCAGTTGGGTGGATCTCCAGGGGAGCGACGCGCTCGTATTCTTGATCCAATCGACAACCCTGTCTGACACCGATGCCACATTCGCCGTTACCGTCCAGCACGCTGACGCCGACGATTATTCCGACGTCGCCACCGTCGGTGCGGAAATGCTGCAAGGAATTTCAGCGGCCAACTTCGGTGCCGCTGACGACGATGTCGTGAAGCTGGTCGGATATGTCGGCGATCGCCGCTATGCCCGCGTCGTCATCACGCCCACCGGCAACACCGGCACCGGCAGTTTCGCCGTGCTGGCCATCCGCCGCCCGCTGATCCGCGGCACGGTCTACTGAGAGGCGCGGCCATGCTGGAGCAGGTGCAGGCGCCGGCCAGCGAACCGGTCACGCTCGCCGATGTGAAGGAACTGCTGAAGATCGACGGAACAGGAGAAGACATGCTCCTCACCCGCCTGATCTCGGTGGCTCGTGAGCACGTCGAGACCATGACCGGGCTCGCCCTCATTGATCAGGGCTGGCGCCTCATCCTGCCGGCCTGGCCGGGCCCGCTCGACGCCGGAGACGACTGGCAGAGCGAGGCGGACTATTTCGCTGCCCGGGCTGGCGCGGCCGTGCCGATCCTCGTCGGGAAGCGGCCGCATGTCCGGGTGACGGCCGTGGTGGTCGTGTCGCCGGATGGGGACGATGCCGAAATCGATCCGGCCTCCTGGGCGGTCATGCCGGACACGGTGGGGGCCCGGCTGATCTGGCGCGGGACATCCGCACCGCCACGGCCCGAGGCCGGCGGATGGCTGGAAATCCGATTCACCGCCGGCTTTGGCACGGTCCCGACCGCAGTCCCCGCGGATCTCCGGCACGGGATCGAATCCCTCGTCGGGCACCTCTATGAGCACCGTGAGCTGGCCATTCCGGAGGCGCTCGCCATTGCCCCGGCCGGGGCCTATGCGGCGATCCGCCGACGTCGGAGCATCCTCGCATGATCGGCGCCATGCGCGAGCGCGTGCTGATCCAGACCCCGGGTGCGCGCGTTGTCTCCCCATCCGGGGCCCAGACACAGGGGTGGGCCGACGTCGCGACCGTCTGGGGGCGCATGGAGCGCACCGGGGGCGGTGCCGGTATCGCTGCCGGACGCGTCGAGCCGAAGGCCGACTGGCGCCTCACCATCCGCTGGCGGGATGACGTCACCACCCTGTGCCGGGTGCAGTGGGCCGGCCGGACGCTCTCTGTCGTCACCGTCGACAACGGCGACGAGCGGCACCGGTACCTGACGATCGGGCTGAAAGAGCCGAACGCGCGGTGATCCATGAGCCTCGAAATCACGGTGGAAGCCGAGGGCGAGGCGGAAATCCTCGACCGGCTCCAGACGCTGCGCGTGCGCTTTTTCGCTGAGGCGCAGGAGGCCCTCACCGGAACGGCCATGCTCGCAGCCGCAGAGGCTAAACGGAAGGTCATCGACGGTCCGAAGACTGGATACATCTACGACTGGGCGCCGACGGACAAGGAAGACCCGCGCAAAACGCGGATGATATACTTCCACGGGCATTGGTTCTGGATCCGCCCACGCACTGCCCCGCACCAGGCGTCCGCCCCATGGCAGGCGCCAGCGACAGACACCGGCACGCTGGCCGGGTCGATCTCTGCCGAGCCGATAGACGGGACGCTGGGCGCCCGCATCGTCGCCCGCACCCGCTACGCGACATGGCTTGAATACGGCACCAAGTACATGGCCCCGCGTCCATTTCTCCGCCCCGCGGGATGGTGGGCGGTGAAGCAGGCGGAGCCCGTCTACCACGACATCCTCAATCGCCTGATCCGGGGGGAATGATGGACGCGACTGTTCCTCTGCTCACGGCAATCCGGTCAGCGCTACTTGCCGATCTCGACATCGCTGCATCCGGCGCCGAGGTGCTCGACAGCTTCGCCCCGCCCGGCGCGCCCGGCGCCTATCTGACCATGCTCACGCGGGACGAGGACTGGTCCACCAGCGACACCGTCGGCCAGACGATCGGCGTCGAGATCCATGTCTGGACGGCGCCGGGGGCATCGACCGTCCCTGACATCCCGGATACCACCTTGTGCCGGACGCTCATGGCCGCGGCCCGGCGCGCTCTTCACCATGCGCCCCTGACGCTCACCGGTGCGCATCTCGTGCTCATCCGGGTGACCGGCAGCGCCGGGCCCACTCTCGACCCCGATGGCGCCACGCTGCACGGCGTCATCACCACCAGCTCCCTCACCGGCAACTGACAGGAGGCCAGCCATGGCCGCAGAAGCGGGCCGCGTCCTCGCGGTCCAGATCAACACGACCGGCAGCACCTATGCCGATCTCATGGGGCTGCGCACCAAGTCGGTCCGGCTCAATGCCTCCATGATCGACGTCACCAACTCGGATTCCGATCGGTGGCGCGAAATCCTCGACACCGAGGGCATCCGGTCCGCGACATTTTCCGGATCCGGGGTCTTCGTCGACAAGGTGAACAGCGGGGTCATGATTGCCGCGCACCTCGCCCAGGAGATCAAGAACTACAAGGTCGTCGTCCCCGGCCTCGGCACCTTCACCGCGGCCCTCAAGGCCACCACGCTGGAAATCGCCGGCACCCACGACGGCGCCATCACCTACAACGTCACGCTGGAATCCTCCGGCGAGATCGAATTCACCGCGGAGGCGTGAGCATGGTCAACCGGATCCGGGGCGAGGTCTCCATTCCCCTCGCCAATCGCACCGTCGTGGTGGCCCTCACCACCAGTGCGGCGGCGGCGCTGGAGGAAGCCTTCGGCATTGATGATTTCGTCGAGGCGCTCGCCCACGTCGTCCCGCGCGGTCGGGTCTCCGCCCGCGGAACGCTCAAATTCATCATCACCGTGGCCGAGGCGAACGGGCATGCCCTGACTGATGCGGACCGCGCCTATCTCGGAGCCATGCACCCGCTCGACCTCTTCGACGTCGCGGCGGCCATCCTGAAGGGCGCCGGCATCCTCCAGGACAAGGAGGGCACCCAGAGCCCCCCGGGGTCCGCGGGCGAGAGCGATGGGATTTCTGGCTCCGCGTCGCCCTCGGCCACCTGAAAATGTCGCCGGCCGAGTTCTGGCGGCTCACGCTGCCGGAACTCTTCGCCGCGATGGACGGCCACCTTGAAGCCATCGGCGCCAAGGGACGCCGGGAGGCGGTCATGGGAGTGGCAGAAGCGAAAGACCTCTTCGCCGACCTCAGGAGGCGGGGGGTGATCTCATGATCTCGGCACGCATTTCTTGGTAATCATCGCCTTCCGGATTGCATCCTGCTCGCCCTTCAGGCGGGCGATCT
>JBBSSF010000340.1:0-4687 GCA_038242345.1 Hyphomicrobiales bacterium | reverse complement strand
TGTCAACAGAACCTAGCGCCTGAAGATCAGCAGATTTCCCATATGCCCCAGTGGCATGGGAAATCTGCATCGGAATACCAAAGAGTCCTTTTCAAGGATCTTTGGTATCACGCCCGGATCACGCGCACCTCGGTGCCCCAGGGGTCGAAGGCTTCGAGCCCGCCCGCCGCCGCGCCGGCCCGCGGCAGACGCGCGGCAATGCCGGTCATCAGCGCCGGATCCGCCACCACCAGCTCGAACCAGGCGAGCCCCGCCGCGCGCGGATTGCGGGGCGGCGCGCCGGCACTCTGCCAGATGTTCAGCGCCACATGATGATGGTAGCCGCCCGAGGCGAGGAAGGCGCTGTCCGGGCGCACGCCCCGGGTGGAAGTGAGGCCGAGGCCGCCCTCATAGAAGGTGCGGCCGGCCGGAATGTCGCCGACGCGCAGATGCACATGGCCGATCGCGGTGCCGGCAGGCGCGGCCGCATAGGTGTCCCGGTCCGGATCGGTCAGGGCGAGAAGGCCGTCGATGTCGAGCTCGTAGGTGCCCATGGTGACGACGCCATCCCGCCAGACCCATTTTTCCGGCGGCCGGTCGGCATAGATCTCCAGTCCGTTTCCTTCCGGATCGGACAGATAGAGCGCCTCGCTGACGCTGTGATCGGCAACGCCATCCAGCCGCACGCCGGTGGCCGCCGCATGCACCAGCCAGCGGGCCAGGGAGTCCCGGTCCGGCATCAGGAAGGCGATGTGGAAGAGGCCGGCCGCGTCGGGCCGGTCGGGGGCGGCGTCGGGGGACGCGATCAGCACCAGCAGCGGCTTGCCGCCGGCCCCGAGCACCGCCTGTCCGGCCGACTGGTCGAGAAGGTCGAGACCGAGGATCTGGCGATACCAGAGCACCATCGGCCCGAGGCTGCGCACCCGCAGCGCCGCCGCGCCGATGCGCATCGGCGCCGTGGTGACAAGGCCCGGCTGGGAGACGGCAACCGCGGCGGCCGGGCCGCCTTCGGCCCGCACGGCTCCGGCCAGCGCTGCGGACAGGGTGGACGCACCGGCCAGCGCCAGCACACGGCGACGGGTGAACCCGACGGACATCAGGGGCAAGTCTCCGGCAGAAGAGGTCTGTCAGGGCATCTTCAGGGACGTGAAGAGAGGATCACGCGAAGAAGTTACCCGGGCTCGATAATCAAGCGTTGTTTTCCGAAATCCTGTGTGCGCGGACCCGGTATGCATCGAGATACAGAGCATTTTCCGCTCGCTCCAGAGCACGAAAAACACCCTGATCTTTTTACGTATCGCATTTTCTTCAGGCGAACCGGCATCCACTTCGCTTGCAAATGCTATAGAGGATGCGCCGCACACACGCCCATCACAGCTGCGTGCGGCCTGCCCGGCCGGGAAAGAGCCTCTTCAAGGACCCGGCTCTCAGCCGCCGTTCCTGGCGCGCTCGCGGGCGTCGCTCACCACCTGCCGGTACCCGTCGAGATCCAGCACCGCCGGCACCATGAACGGGCCGATGAGGAACACCGGCGTGCCCGGCAGGCCGAGGGCCTCGGCCTGGGCGTTGGTGCGGGCCACCAGCTCGGAGATCGCCTTGGCATTCCTGTCCAGATCGGCGTCCAGGCGGGCCATGTCGATGCCGCCGGCCTTGAGGGCTGCACGCATCTGGTCGGCGCTCACCTTGCCGCCGTCGATGCCCATGAGGGCGGCGTGGGCCTGCTCATATTTGCCCTGATAGCCCGCCGCCAGCGCCATCTGCGCGCCCTTGACGGAGGCCGGGGTCAGGATCGGCCAGTCCTTGTAGACGAGGCGGATGTTGCCGTCGGTGCGCACCAGCGCGTCGATCACCGGCTGGGCCTTCTTGCAGTAGGGGCAGTTATAATCGAAGAAGGCGACCACGGTGACATCGCCCTTGGGGTTGCCGCCCACCGGCGCATCCGGATCGTTGAGGATGGCATTCACGTCGACGGCCCCGGCCGCCCGGGCTCCCGCCGGCAGGAGGGCGGAGACGGAGGCGGCGGCCATCAGGGCCAGAAGCGTGCGGCGGTTCATCGCTAACCTTCAGACATCACGAAAAACGGAATTGCGGGACCCGACCGGAGATCCCTGAAAAGGGCTCTCCCGGCATCCGGAGACGGATTTCCCATGTCCCTGGAGCACAGGAGAAATCCGCTGTTCTTCAGGCGCCAGCCTTCGACAGCAGGCGGGCAAAGGACTCGACGGTCACCGGGCCGACCTGACGCGAGCCGTCGATTTCGGTGGCAGTCAGCGGATCGACCAGAAACAGGGTCGGCGGGCCCACCACCTGGAACCGCTTCATCAGCGCCTGGGCGGCGGCGTCATAGTCGGTCATGTCGGCGCGCACGAGGGTGACATCGGCCATGCGCGCGCGGATGCCGGCATCGGCCAGCACGTCCTGCTCGAAATCCTTGCAGGTGGTGCACCAGTCGGCGGTGAAATCGACCACCACCGGCCGGCCGGCGTCGCGCGCGGCGACGAGAGCCGCCTCGAATTCCGGGCCCGTGCTGACGGTGCGCACCCGTCCGGCAGCCGGCACCTCCGGCCCGCCGAGGACGGCCGAGCGCAGGGCCGCCTGGGGCCCGGGCACCGCCAGCAGCAGGGCGACGGCACCGGCGGCCGCTGCCGCCCCGCCGGCCACCCGCGGCAGCAGGGCCGCCGAGAGGCGCGGCCGGCCGAGATCGACATCATAGGCCGCCACCGCCAGCCCGGCGCCGAGGGCGAACACGCCCCACAGCGCCAGCGCCGCGGTCTCCGGCATCACCCGGGCGACGAGGGCGATGGCGACGCCGAGGAAGACGAGGCCGAACACCTGCCGCATGGGCACCAGCCAGCGCCCGGCCCGGGGCAGCAGCGCCGGACCGAACACGCCGATGAGCAATAGCGGCGCGCCCATGCCGAGGCCGAGGGCGAACAGGGCGCCGGCCCCGCGCACGACATCGCCGCCTTCGGCGACATGCCGCAGGGCAGCGGCCAGCGGCGGCGTCACGCACGGACCGACGACGAGGGCCGAACCGAAGCCCATCAGCGCGGCGCCGCCGAGCGAGCCGCCCCGGCCGGCAGTCGCCCGGTCGATGCGGGCCGACAGCGCTGCCGGCAGCCGGATCTCGAACAGGCCGAAGGAGGAAAGCGCCAGCACGACGAACACTGCCGCCATCACGCCCAAGGCCATCGGCGTCTGAAGCGCAAGCTGGAGATTGCCGCCGGTCCACGCCGCCACCACGCCCAGCAGCCCATAGGCCGCGGCCATGGCCAGCACATAGGCCAGCGACAGCACGAAGCCCCGCGCCCGCCCGGAGCCGGAGCGCACGACGAGGCCCGACAGGATCGGGATCATCGGGAACACGCACGGCGTGAAGGCGAGCAGCAGGCCGAAGCCGAAGAAGGCCGACAGCATCAGCCCGGCATTGCCCGCGGCGAGCAGCCGGCTTTCGTCGGCAACCGCATCATCCGCCGCGCCATCTGCGGTCGTCATCTCGAAGGCCGGCACGCCGACGGCTGCGGGCGGTGCCGCCGGAACGGTCTCCGCCGGGGCCGCTGTCGCCAGGGTGTCGGGCAGGCGGAAGGGCATCGCCGCCGGGGTGCTGGCCGGGCCGGAGCTGGCCGGCAGGCTCCAGGTGGCAGCCGGCGCCAGGCCGCCGCGCACCGGCCGGTCCAGCGCCAGCGTCACCGGATCCAGAAGCCGGGTCACCGGCGGATAGCAGATGCCGGCCTCGGCGCAGCCCTGGAAGGAGATCTTCAGCGGTCCGCCGCCGGCCGGCGCATCGAGGCGGGCGCGAATGTCGGTCGGCAGGATTTCCGTCGGGCCGAAATTCGGATCGTCGTGGACGATGCCCGCCGGCAGCGCCAGCGGCACCGCCGCGCCCTCGGGATCGGTCACCTGGATGCGGTCGCGATAGAGATAATGGCCCGGGCGGACCTGCCAGACGAGATCGACGCCGCCATCGGCGCGGCGCTCGACGGACAGGCGGAAGGCGACATCGGCCGGCACCGGAGTGCCCGAGGCAAGGGCCGCCGTCGCCATCACCAGCGCCACAAGCCCCGCCACCCAGACCACAATCGCCCGCGCCATCGAGAGACCTCGTACCCGAACCCAGACCGGACACCGAAGCCGGCGCCCTTTCGTCTCTTCGCATATCCGGAGATTGGGTCCGCCGGAAGGCAGGGCCCGCTCACCTCAGCGCGAGGAGCATACACGATCCCGTGTCGGACGGACCGCTCCAGGGCCTTCCTTGTGCCCGCGGGCAGCGCGGCGGGACAGCCGGGAGCCAACCGGATCTTGTGGTTGCCGCCTGCCGATCCCACCTTCAGGCGAACCGCCCCGACCGGGGCCCTGCCCGCGTTCCGCTCCGGAGACCCTGCGCGATGTTCGACGCCCGTGCTCTTCTCGACCAGTTCCTTGGCGCCGGCAGCGCGCCGGCCGCCGGTGGCCAGAAAGCGAAAGGCGGGGATGATCTCCTCGGCCGTGCGAAGGCGATGCTGGAGGGCAGCCCGGCACTGTCCGGCGGCGCCTCGGGGGCAGCCTCCGGCGCCGTCACGGGGGCGCTCGCCGCCATGGTGCTGGGCTCGAAGAAGGGGCGCAAGACCGCGGTGAAGGCCGCCCAGATCGGCGGGCTCGCCCTGCTGGGCGGTCTCGCCTACAAGGCCTATCGCGATTATCAGTCGGGCCGGACCACACCCGCGGCGCC
>JBBSSF010000339.1:0-4691 GCA_038242345.1 Hyphomicrobiales bacterium | reverse complement strand
CGCCGATCGCCGCCTGGATCGGGATCTGGAACATGTGCTGCGGAATGAGGTCCTTCAGCTTCTCGCACATGGCCCGGCCGCGCCGGTCCGCCTGGGAGCGGTGCACCAGCATCGACAGGGCATCCACCGGCTCGGCGTTGACCAGGATCGACATCTTCACGAGGTCACCCTCGCGATAGTCCGAGACATGATAGTCGAAGGAGGCATAGCCCTTCGAGATCGACTTCAGCCGGTCGTAGAAATCGAACACGACTTCGTTCAGCGGCAGGTCATAGGTGGCCATCGCCCGCTTGCCGACATAGGACAGGTCGATCTGCAGGCCACGCCGCTCCTGGCAGAGCTTGAGCACGGCGCCCAGATAATCATCCGGCGTCAGGATCGTGGCGCGGATCCACGGTTCCTCGATCTCGGCGATCTTGACCACATCGGGCATGTCGGCCGGATTGTGCAGCTCCATCTCCGAGCCGTCAGTCATCTTGATCTTGTAGACCACCGACGGGGCGGTGGCGATGAGATCCAGATTGAACTCGCGCTCCAGCCGCTCCTGGATGATTTCCAGATGCAGCAGGCCGAGGAAGCCGCAGCGGAAGCCGAAGCCCAGCGCCGCCGACGTCTCCATTTCAAAGGAGAAGGAGGCGTCGTTGAGGCGCAGCTTGCCCATGGCGGCGCGCAGGTCTTCGAAGTCGGCGGCATCCACCGGGAACAGGCCGCAGAACACCACCGGCTGGGCCGGGCGGAAGCCGGGCAGGGCGTCGGTGCAGGGCTTGCGCTCGTCGGTGATGGTGTCGCCGACGCGGGTGTCGGCCACTTCCTTGATGGCGGCGATCAGGAAGCCCACTTCGCCGGGGCCGAGATCGTCCACATCCACCATCTTGGGCGAGAAGTAGCCGAGCCGGTCGACGTCATAGACGGCGCCGGTGCCCATCATGCGGATCTTCTGGCCCTTCTTCAGCCGGCCATCGACCACGCGCACCAGGGTGACGACGCCGAGATAGGTGTCGTACCAGCTGTCGACCAGCATCGCCTTCAGCGGCGCCTCCGGGTTGCCCTTCGGCGGCGGCAGGCGCTTGACGATGGCTTCCAGCACGAGGTCGATGCCGATGCCGGTCTTGGCGGAAATCGGCACGGCGTCCTCGGCGTCGATGCCGATCACTTCCTCGATCTGCTCCTTGACGCGCTCGGGCTCGGCGGCGGGCAGGTCGATCTTGTTGAGAACCGGCACGATCTCGTGGTTGGCGTCGATGGCCTGATAGACATTGGCCAGCGTCTGCGCTTCCACCCCTTGCGAGGCGTCGACCACGAGGAGCGAGCCCTCGCAGGCGGCAAGCGACCGCGAGACCTCGTAGGCGAAGTCGACGTGCCCGGGGGTGTCCATCAGGTTGAGGACATAGGTCTCGCCGTCGGAGGCCTTGTAGCTGAGGCGGACCGTCTGGGCCTTGATGGTGATGCCGCGCTCCTTCTCGATGTCCATCGAGTCGAGCACCTGTTCCGTCATCTCGCGCGCGCTCAAGGCGCCCGTCGTCTGGATGAGACGGTCGGCGAGCGTGGACTTCCCGTGATCGATGTGGGCGATGATCGAGAAGTTGCGGATGTGGGACGTCGGCACCTGGGTCATGGCGCGCGAGATAGCATTGCCCGATGGGGCCGGCAAGCGGGCAACCGCGGCTGCCCCCGGGCTTTTTCGGGGCGTGGCGCCGGTGCCCGCATCCGGGCTTCAGGCGTGTGCCGGCGACGGGCAGTCGGTGGTCGCCCGGGTGCCCGCCGGCGCGATGGCGCGCAGGAAGCCGGCCAGCGTGGCGAAGGCCGAGCCGCGCGGATCGGAGCGGCGCGAGACGAGGCCGATGGTGCGCCCGGCATCGGGATCCGCCAGCGCGCGCACCACCATCAGCCCCTCCAGATCATCCCGGCCAAGGGTCGCCAGCCGCGGCAGCAGGGAGTGGCCCTCGCCGGCGGCAATCATCGCCCTGAGCATCTCCAGCGACGAGGCCAGCCGCACCGGCCCCTGGGTGGCATCGCCGGAACAGAGCGACAGGGCCTGATCCCTGAGGCAGTGGCCTTCTTCCAGCAGCAGGAGATCGGCGCCGCCCAGATCCTCGACGAGGAGGGGGCTGCGCCGGGCAAGCGGGGTGCCGACGGGACAGGCGAGGTCGAAGGGCTCGAAGAACAGCGGCTCGGCCGTCAGCGTGTCATCGGCAACCGGCAGGGCGGCCAGCACCAGATCGAGATCGCCCCGCTTCAGGAGATCGAGCAGACCCGCCGTGCGGCCCTCGGTCAGGCGCAGGTCGAGGCCCGGATGGGCGGCCCGCAGCGGTTTCAGGATCAGCGGCACATAATAGGGCCCGAGGGTGGCGATGACGCCGACCCGGAGGAGCCCCGCCAGCGGATCCGCCACCCGCCCGGCGAGTTCCAGGAACAGGCGGGCTTCCGTCAGCACCCGCTCGGCCTGGGGGATGAGCTTCTCGCCCTCCGGCGTCAGCGCCACCCGGCGCGACGAACGCTCGAACAGGGCGACGCCGATGAGGGCTTCCAGCTTGCGCACCTGCTCCGACAGTCCCGGCTGGCTGACGCCGCAGCGCTCCGCCGCTCGGCCGAAATGCGCTTCCTCCGCCACCGCCACCACATATTCCAGATCCCGGAGCGACAGCCCGGCCAGCGTGGTCCGGCTCGCTCCCTCCCTCTCCGCCATCGGTTTCGCGCCCCTGTCCCTGATTATTCATAGGCTACACCGATCAATGCCACAGGAACATTCGATTTCCGGTCGCAGCGTCCGGGCCCTAGTGTCCGGGGGCAACGGGCGGGGAACGGGCCGGCAGATCGGTCCGCAGTCTTTGCCGACGCAGGATTTCGGGAAGGACAGGGCAGCTCCCGGCGGGTCTCGTGCCAGCTCTCATGACGGACAGTCAGTTCTGCCATGAATAGTGATCGCGGCTCCGAATTGGAAAAAGCCATTCTTTCCTTTGAAGAATGCGGATAGTGTGCGCCCCGGTTCGGGGCGGAAGGGACCGGGTGGCAGTGTCACCCGCGGGGCAGGCGCTGGATCTTCTTCCGGAGGATGCAGCGACGGCTCGCAATCAGGGGATGATTGGGATGACCGAGATGAAACCGGCCGGCAAATGCCCGGTGATGCATGGTGCTGTCACCGAAGCCGGTGAGTCCAATGTGAACTGGTGGCCGAAGGCGCTGAACCTCGACATCCTCGCCCAGCATGACACCAAGACCAACCCGCTGGGCCAGGACTTCAACTATCGCGAGGCCGTGCAGGGGCTCGATTTCGAGGCCCTGAAGGCCGACATGCGCGCGCTCATGACCGACAGCCAGGACTGGTGGCCGGCGGACTGGGGCCATTATGGTGGCCTGATGATCCGCATGTCGTGGCATGCCGCCGGTTCCTACCGCACGGCCGATGGCCGCGGGGGCGCGGGCACCGGCAACCAGCGCTTTGCGCCGCTGAACTCGTGGCCGGACAATGTCAGTCTGGACAAGGCGCGCCGTCTGCTGTGGCCGGTCAAGAAGAAGTACGGCAACGCCGTCAGCTGGGCCGACCTGATCGCGCTGGCCGGCACCATCGCCTATGAGACGATGGGGCTGAAGGTGTTCGGCTTCGGCTTCGGCCGCGAAGACATCTGGGCGCCGGAAAAGGACACCTACTGGGGCTCCGAGAAGGAATGGCTGGCCCCCAGCGATGCCCGCTATGGCAGCGTCGACAAGCCCGAGACCATGGAAAATCCGCTCGCCGCGGTGCAGATGGGCCTCATCTACGTCAACCCGGAAGGCGTCAACGGCCATCCGGATCCGCTGAAGACGGCGGCCCAGGTGCGCGAGACCTTCGCCCGCATGGCCATGGATGACGAGGAGACCGTGGCGCTGACCGCCGGCGGCCACACCGTCGGCAAGACCCATGGCAATGGCGATCCGAAGAAGCTCGGCCCCGAGCCCGAGGCGGCGGATGTCGACCAGCAGGGTCTCGGCTGGGCCAACCCGACCGGCACCGGCAAGGGCCGCTACACGCTGACCAGCGGCATCGAGGGCGCCTGGACCACCCATCCGACCAGGTGGGACAATGGCTACTTCGAGATGCTGCTCAACCATGACTGGGAGCTGAAGAAGAGCCCGGCCGGTGCGTGGCAGTGGGAGCCGGTGGCGATCCGGGACGAAGATCGTCCTGTGGATGTGGAGGATCCGTCGATCCGCTGCACCCCGATCATGACCGACGCCGACATGGCGATGAAGATGGATCCGGTCTACCGGGCGATCTCGGAGAAATTCTACAAGGATCCGGACTATTTCTCCGAGGTGTTCGCCCGCGCCTGGTTCAAGCTGACCCATCGCGACATGGGGCCGAAGGCCCGCTACATCGGCCCGGACGTGCCGGCCGAAGACCTGATCTGGCAGGATCCGGTGCCGGCTGGCCGCACCGACTATGATGTGGCGGCGGTGACGGCGGCGATTGCGGACAGCGGCCTGCCGGTGGCCGACCTCGTGGCCACCGCCTGGGACAGCGCCCGCACCTTCCGCGGCTCCGACATGCGGGGCGGGGCCAACGGCGCCCGCATCCGTCTGGCGCCCCAGAAGGACTGGGTCGGCAACGAGCCGGCGCGGCTGGCGAAGGTGCTCGCCGTGCTGGAGCCGATCGCGGCGACGTTCGGTGCCAGTGTCGCCGATGTCATCGTGCTCGCCGGCAATGTGGGTGT
>JBBSSF010000338.1:0-4705 GCA_038242345.1 Hyphomicrobiales bacterium | reverse complement strand
GGCGAGAAGCTCGGGCTTGCGCCCGATCTCGCCATGCGGCTTGCCCGGGGCACGGTGTCGGGGGCTGGCGCGCTGCTGGCGGCCTCCGATCTCGATGCGGCGACGCTGCGCAGGAATGTCACCTCGCCGGGCGGCACGACGGCGGCGGCCCTTGCCGTGCTGATGACCGAGCCGAGCCTCACCAGCCTGATGACCCGGGCGATTGCCGCCGCCGAACAGCGCTCCCGCGAGCTGGCGGGCTGACCGTCCGCGGTATCCGGGCGTGCGGGCGCTTGGCGCTGGCCGGGGCGCATCCTATCTTCAGGAAACGGCCCCGGCGGATCCCCCACCGCGGGTGCCCCCCGGGCGCATTTCCAGGTGCCGTGGATGCCGGTCTTCAGACGTCGGGGGGCGGTCAGCACGTCGTGCGGCTGGTGGGGCAACAATCCGGATCCTTCTCCCGTGCGCCCCCGAGCGCATGGGGGATGGCTCCTGCGAAATGACTGGAGGCGACGATGACGGACGGTGACGTGGCCACTTCCGCTCCGGCCGGGGCCGTGACGGATCCGGTGGTCCTGGCGCTTCTGGAGCTGGCGGCCGAGCGGGCGTGGTGGAGCTTCGACATCGCGGCCGTGGCGGAGCGGGCCGGCGCGCCGCTGGAGAGCGTGCACGCCCGCTTCGATGGCCGGCGCGCGGTGCTGGCGGCCTTCTTCCGCGCCATCGACCAGGCGGTGCTCGGCACCGACCGGTCGGACATGGACGGCGAGAAGATCCGCGACCGCATCTTCGACATGGTGCTGCGCCGGCTCGATGCGCTGGCGCCCTACAAGGCCGGCGTGGCCGGCATCGTGCGCTCGGCGAAACGCGATCCCGGGCTTGCCCTCACCCTCGCCCGGCTGGGCGTGCTCTCCTCGGGCTGGATGCTGGCCGGCGCCGGGGTGTCCGTTGCCGGTCCGTCCGGGGACGCCAGGGTGCTGCTCCAGGCGGCGATCTTCGCCCGGGTGCTGCCGGTGTGGCTCGGCGACGACGAACCCGGTCTCGACCGCACCATGGCCGCCCTCGACCGCGAGATGGAACGGGTGGGCAAGGTGGGCCGCCGGATGAAGGGAATCGCCGCGGCGCTGAAGCCCTTCTGCGCGGCAGCCGATGCCTATCGCACGGCGCGCGACGGTCGCCCGGCCACCGACCCCGCGCCCTGAGCGCACGGGGCCCTGAAAAGGAGCCTCTGGTCCGGCGCGGATTTCGCACGTCCCCGGTCTGACACTTTCCTTTTCCGATCGATGCCGCCCGTCTCCCGGAAGGAGGCGGGCGGTCCCTGTCTGTCCCCTGCCGGAGTTCCGGAATGAGCCCTGCGCCCGAGATCGTCTATGCCGACTTCGAGAAGGTCGATATCCGCGTCGGCACCATCATCGCCGCCGAGCCCTATCCGGAAGCCCGCAAGCCTGCCTACAAGCTCCAGATCGACTTTGGCCCCGAGATCGGCATCCGCAAGTCGTCGGCCCAGATCACGGTCCATTATGCGACGGACGGGCTGGTGGGCCGGCAGGTGATGGCGGTGGTGAACTTCCCGCCGCGCCAGATCGGCAAGTTCCGCTCCGAGGTGCTGACCCTCGGCGTGCCCGATGCCGAGGGCGCGGTGATCCTGCTCGCCCCCGACCGGCCCGCCCCCAACGGGGCGCGGATGTTCTGATACCAAAGATCCTTGAAAAGGACTCTTTGGTATTCCGGTGCAGGTTTTCCATGCCTTTGGGGCATATGGAAAATCTGCTGATCTTCAGGCGCTAAGGTGCGGTCAGCACTTCGTGCGCCTGGTATGAGCCGGAGACTGCGAGGCGGACCGCAGGCCGTCTGTCCGGCGGGCCTCCCTGGGCCTTGAGAGACCATCCGGAGCGTCCGTCGTGGTCGGCCTGGAGGAGCTTCCCGTGGAACGGCGTGGAGCGGCTTTCAGCGCGCCAGCATCCGCCGGGCTTCGGCCAGATCCACCGGCCGGTCCGGCACCACGATCTCGAAGGTGGCTCCGGGCGGGCCGCCGACGAGGGTGAGGGATCCGCCATGGGCGCGGATCAGTTCCAGGGCGACGGCGAGGCCGAGCCCGGTGCCGCCGGGGCGGGCGCGCCCCTCGAAGGGCCGGAACAGCTTCTCGCGCGCCCGGGCGGGCACGCCGGGGCCGGTATCGGCCACGCGGATGATGACGACGGCGCCATGGCGCTCGGCCGAGATCATCAGCCGCCGCACGTGGCTCGGCTCGTCCTCGCTCTCCAGCGCCTGGATGGCGTTGCGGGCGAGGTTGAGGAGCACGCGGAAGAGCTGCTCGGCATCGGCATCCACCTCCAGGAAGGGCGGCACCTGGGCTTCGAACTGGATGGTGGGGTGGGCCGAGAGGCCGAGGAGTTCGGCGACATCGTCCACGACCCGGGCGAGGCGCAGCAGGCGCCGGCGCGGCGGGGCCTCCCGGGCGCTGCCATAGGCGAGCACCGAGCTGGTGTAGGCGATGGCCCGGTCGAGGGTGGTGACGATCTTCGGCGCGATGCGCTGCACGGCCGGATCGGCGGAGCCGGCCAGCCGGTCGGAAAAGAGCTGGGCCGAAGCGAGCAGGTTGCGCAGGTCGTGATTGATCTTGGAGACGGCGAGGCCGAGATTGGCGAGCCGGCTCTTCTCGGCGATGGTGCGGCTCAGATCGTCCTGAAGGGCGGCGAGCCTGCGTTCCGCGTCGCCGATCTCGTCGGTGCGGCCCGAGGGCACGATGCGCCGGGCGGGATCCGACGGATCCTCGGAGAAGCGCGCCATGGCCGCGGTCAGCCGCTCGATCGGGCGCACGAACAGCCAGCGCAGGCTGCCATAGACGAGGCCGGCCGTCATCACCGACAGCATCAGCGAGAGCACCAGGATCCGCCTGGAATAGGCGAAGAGGTCGGCCTTCAGCGGCGCCTCGGGGATGACGATTTCGAGCGTTGCATCCGGCCGGCCGGGCATGGGGCCGGTGATGCGCAGGATGCGGCCAGGCTCGGCGATCAGGGTGCCGAAGGCGGCCATCACCGGATGCCAGGGCATCACGGCGCCGAAATCCACCACCTGGTCGACCTGGGGAATGGTGTCGTTGCGGGCCAGCAGCCGGCGGCGGTCGCCCTCGCGCACGGCGATGGCGAGGGCGCCGGTGGCCGAGAGCAGGGCGTCGGCGGTGGTATCGGGCAGCGCGGTGTTGTCGGCCAGGATGATGGCGGCGATGCCGGCGCTCTCATGGGCCTCGCGCAGCCAGACCAGCCGGTGCTCGGCGATGGAGGGGACGTAGATCACCACCTCGCAGACCATGACGAACAGCACGGTGAGGACGAGGAGCTTGGCGGACAGCCCGGCGCGCCGGCCGGGCCGGGCGGCCCCGCCTGTCTCGGTCCCGCCGGGCGAGGAGGATGCGGCCTCCTCCGGACCGGGGAGCGCGTCGTGGTCTTCCCGAGTCATCGGGTCCGTCCTTGAAGAGGCGTCGGCCCCTGCGGGGGGCATCGGCCGCAGGCGTCGCGTGCCCGGGCTGCCGCCGCTCTGGCGATCCTGCCGGCGCGCCCTTGCCTCCTCCGGGCGGGCTTGACCCCGTTCTCCGGTGGCAAGGCATGGGGGCAGGCTGGCTCCGCCCCCGGGATTCGCGATCGCGGGCATCCTGCCCCAAGCGTCCATCCTCCCGCAACGCAAATTCGCGGTGGCTGCCGGCGCCGGTCCGCCACATTCTTTTCCACAGTCTGTCCACAGCCGGCCGGATCGCGGGAATGCGGCGCATGCTGCGGACTTCGGGCGGATCGGAGCCCGCCAGCGGCGGGTCGGGCGGGGACGGATGACGGAAAAGGACGCGCAAAAACGCAATCCGAGGCTTGATCGCCACCGGGGAGGATGCTAGAGACCCGCTCACCGGACGGCACCGGCCGACGCAGACGATGCGGCGGCCCGGAGCAGACGGAAACAGACGGTACGCTGTGGTAGCTCAGTGGTAGAGCACTCCCTTGGTAAGGGAGAGGTCGAGAGTTCAATCCTCTCTCACAGCACCATTCAAATCAATCACTTACATTATTGATGGCAGTTCTCCCGGACAGAAATCCGGGCAGAAACTCCTTGCTCCACCCATCGGCCGGCGGCTCGCAAGCGGCGCCTCACGGCCCCGCCCGTGCGTCCTCGCGCCCAGCCTCACCCCTTGGCCGGCGGCGGCTTTGGCCTGATGACGCGAACATGCTCCAGCACGGCGCGGACGACTTGCATGCCCACCACGCCGGTCAGGAAGTGGGCGCTCACGGCGAGCGGGACGGGATCCGGGCGGATGACGCCGATGGTCAGGCTGGTGACGAGGGTCGCCATGATCTGCCCGGCGGCGGGTGCCACCACCGGACCGATGTGGATGTAGGCGAGGATCCCCGAGATGATGACCGCGACCCGCCCGCCGAAGGATAGGCCCCGCTCCATGAGCCCGGAGACGAGGGCGCCGGAGATGCCGGGAATCACGGTGCCCCGCATGGGGTCGAGCCATGCCGCAGACCACGCCGCGACATCCCACAGCCAGCTCCACCACGATGGAGACGGCGGCGGGGCGCCCTGCATGTTGCTCATGGTCATGCTCCCGTGATGGCGCGGCGGGCGCGCAGCGTGGTGACGATGCGCCAGACGATCGGAGCCGCCGCCACGACGGCACCGGCCACGGACACCACGGCCCCGGACAGGGCCGCATAATCCTCAGCGGTCATCCAGCCGG